>CAYXEY010000086.1:1879-12572 GCA_964464105.1 uncultured Planctomycetaceae bacterium | reverse complement strand
ACAACACCATCGACGTCGGTTCCGCCAGCCAGCGCGGCGTGTTCGTGTCCAACTGCCCCGGCAAGAACGCGGCCGCCGTTGCGGAGTTGACGTTTGGCTTGATCCTCGCGATCGACCGGCGGATCGTCGATTGCGCGGTGGACCTGCGCGAGGGCGCATGGAACAAGAAGGAATACTCCGAGGCGCGGGGCCTGAAAGACCGCACCATCGGCATCATCGGCATGGGCCAGATCGGCCGCTCGGTCGCCCTGCGAGCCAAGGCGTTTGAAATGAACGTCGTGGCCTGGAGCCGGTCGTTCACCCAGGCCGAGGCCGACGAGCTGGGCATCGAGCGGGCGGCCTCGCCGGGCGATGTCGCGGCCAGAAGCGACATCCTCTCCATTCACCTGGCCCTGGCCAATGAGACAAAAGGCTTGATCAACGCCGCCGTGCTGGAGCGCCTCGCCCCCGGCAGCTATGTCATCAACACGGCCCGCGCCGAAGTCATGGATTACGACGCGCTGCTCTCGGCCATGGAGCGCAAGAAGCTCCGCGTCGGTCTCGATGTCTTCCCCGGCGAGCCGTCCGGCGGCAAGGACAAGTTCGAAGCCGCCATCCTCAAAGCCGGCGGCGTCATTTACGGCACGCATCACATCGGCGCCTCCACCGAGCAGGCCCAGAACGCCATCGCCGCCGAGACGCTGCGCATCATTCACGCCTACGCCGACACCGGTCAGGTGCCGAATTGCGTGAACATCGAGACCCGCAGTCCGGCCAAGTGCCAGATGATCGTTCGGCATCACGACAAGGTAGGCGTGCTGGCTTCGGTTCTCGGAACTCTGCGGAAGGCGAACATCAACGTCCAGGAAATGAGCAACACGGTCTTTCAGCAGTCGCGGGCCTGCGTGGCCGCGATCCGCCTGGAGGACAGCCCCAGGCCCGAGGTCATCGCCGAAATCGCGGGTATGAAAGACCTGGTGATTCACGTCGAAGTGCGGCCGATTGCCTGAGTTACGCGACTATTATGACGATGGACAATTGAGCCGGCGTGCCTGCACGCCGATCTTGTTGCGCGCACGCAATTTATCAGACCAGGTGATCAATGATCCGCATTCTCATTCCCGACAAACTCGCCGAAGAGGGTCTCGCGCTGCTGCGCAAGGTCGACGGCGTGAGCTTCGACAGCAAGCCGGGTATCAAGCCCGATGAACTGGCCGCGACCATCGGCGATTACGACGGCATGATCATTCGCTCGGGCGTGACCATTACGCGCGAGATTCTCGCCAAGCCGGGCCGATTGCGGGCCATCGCCCGCGCCGGCGTCGGCGTGGACAACGTCGATCTCGAAGCGGCCACCGCCGCCGGCGTTCTGGTCATGAACACACCGGACGCCAACACGCTCTCCACGGCCGAGCACACGCTGGCTTTGCTGCTGTCGCTCATGCGCAAGGTGCCCGATGCCTGCGCACACGTGAAATCCGGTGGCTGGAGCCGCAATGACTACATGGGCCGACAACTGGCCGGACGCACGCTCGGCATCGTTGGCCTCGGGCGTGTCGGCCGCGCCGTGGCCGAGCGGGCTTTGGCATTCGGAATGAAGGTCGTGGCCCACGATCCATTTCAATCGGGCGAGACGGCGATGAACGGGCGCGTGGCGCTGGTTCGCAATCTGGATGAAATGCTTCCGCAGGTGGATGCGCTGACCCTTCATGCGGTCATGTCCGCGGACACGCAAAACCTGATCAATGGGGCTCGGCTGGCGACCATGAAGAAGACGGCGATCATTTTGAATTGCGCCCGTGGCGGGCTCGTCGATGAGGCAAGCCTTGCGGATGCGCTCAACAACGGCCGCATTGCCGGCGCGGCGGTGGACGTATTTTCCACCGAGCCGCCCAAGGACAATCCGCTGCTGGCGGCTCGCAATGTCGTGTTGACGCCGCACCTTGGCGCTTCCACGCAGGAGGCCCAGACCGCCGTCTCCACCGAGGCGGTCGAATCAATGATTGACTACCTGGTGCGCGGCACGATTCGCAACGCGGTCAACGTCGCCGGATTGCCGACCAGCCTGTCGCAGCGCGATCGGGCCTGGCTCGATCTCGCCGGGCGCCTTGGCGCCATTCTCGCGCCGCTTTGCCACGAAGGCGTCGATCGTCTCACTGTCACCACCCATGGCGGCGATGAGCTCTCCGGTCTCGCCAAGACGCTGGCGCTGCAGGCGCTGGTCGAGGCACTCAATCCACACGTTTCGGGCCGATTGAATCTTGTCAACGCCGAAGCCGTCGCGTCGCAGCGCGGAATCGAACTGCGACATGTCGGACAGTCGTCCGCGCGCGATCGGGCCGAACGCGTGGCGGTGCGCATGGAGCGCGGCAGCAAGGCTCACGAAGTCGAAGGCTCCGTCTTCGCCGACGGACGGCCGCGCCTGCTGGCCATCGACGGCTACCGCATGGAACTGACGCCTGAAGGCACCATGGTCATGATCTTCAACGATGATCGGCCCGGTGTGATCGGACTGGTCGGCACGCTCTTTGGCGATCGCGGCATCAACATTGCCGACATGGCCCTCTCACGGCGCGGCAATACGGCGCTCATGCTGCTCAAGCTCGACGGCGACATGGACACCCGCACCCTCGAAGCCCTTCGGGCCTGCGCGTCCATCTTGTCGGTTCGAACCGTACGCCTTCCGGCCGTGGCTCTCGGCGACAATGCATGACGTGACCAATCTTCGTGGCCGAAACAAATGTGCAATCCGGCGACAAATTGCTTGCAATCCCACAGTCATGTTGTAACCTCTTGCACAGGAGTAGTCCGGTTATTCGGGGACCGTGGGACTGCTCCCAGTTTTAGCCGTCGAAGTTGGGGGGGCGCCGGCCGAAGAGGCGCGCTCATGGAGGCACACCCGCCCTACCGAATCGTCATTGCCGAACCTTTTCACCCCGATGCCATCGCCCGACTGCAGGCCATCGGGCAGGTGGACGTTCTCGCCGATTCGTCACCGCAGACCATTCTCGCGGCCGTCTCCGACGCCGACGCCCTGCTCGTTCGTAACAAGGCCCATGTGACTGCGCGGATCATCGAAGCGGCCGGGCGGCTGAAGGTGATCGGCCGGGCCGCGCCAAATATCGATCACATCGATCTTCGTGCGGCCGGGCGTCGGAACATCCCCGTCGTGTTCGCGCCGCACATGGCCGTGACCTCCACGGCTGAATTCACCCTCGCCATGATGCTCGCCATGCAGCGCCGGCTGCCGGCCTTCGATCGCCAGATTCGCATGGGCCAGTTCGAGGCCCTGCGCACCCCGGCCGGTCGCGAGTTGGGCCATGAGACGATTGCATTCCTGGGGATCGATTCAGTCGCCGAGCGGCTGGGGCGCATCCTGCAATCCGCATTCGGCTCACGAATCATTTATCACGACCCAGCTGGAAAGACGCCTGTCGAGTTTTCGGCGCAGGCCATGGGGCTGGATGAGTTGCTGTCCGCCGCGGACATCCTGGTGATTCACCTGCCGATGTCGCCCGCGACAAAGCGGATGCTGGATGCTCAGCAGTTGGCGAAGCTCCGCCCGACCGCCATCCTGGTGAACGCCTCACGCGGCGGCGTGGTTGATACATCCGCCCTGGCCATCGCACTGCAGACCCGGCGGCTGGCCGGCGCCGCCCTCGATGTGTACGAAATCGAGCCGCTTCCGATGGATCATCCCATTCGCCGCGCCCCGAATTGCCTGCTCACCCCGCACGTCTCGGCTGCGACAATCGACGCGGCATCAAGCCGCTTCCAGGTGACGGATGATGTGATCCGGGTGCTTTCCGGTCATTTGCCGCTCTACGCCGCCGAATGCGGGGCGTGAGAGACAGTGGTCAGTATTCTGTTGTCAGCTATCAGTCGAGCAGAGCCGTGAAGTGCTGCACATCACGTCCGTTGATGTGGCCGTCAGCGTTGACGTCCGCCGTGGTGATCGAGCACTCGGGGTGATTCACGGCATAACCCTCCGGATCGAGCAGCGCTTCGACGAAGTGCGGAATGTCCGCCGCGGTGACCGACGCGTCGCAATTCGCATCGCCCGCCGGACAGGCGGCGAAGTGAAATACATATCGCCAGACGTCAAAATTACCGCTGATCGGTCCCGCGCCGGGATTGAGGTTTGCGATTTCGATAAACCACGTGGCCCACGGATCGCCATCGAGCAACATGGTGCCGTTGAGCGCGTCAGATTCGATCGAGTAGGTAAACGTGCCCTGGCCTGACCAGCCCGCTTCGAATCCGCTGAAGGACAGCGCGGAGAAGCCGAGGTGATCGGGCAGCACCGGCATGACCAGCGTGACGCCGAGGTTGGCGGCGTCGAAGTTGCCGCTGGTGGTGAAGGTGATCTCGAAATGCGTGCCGACGATCTGGCCCTCGGCTATGGTCACGCCGATGATCTCGCCACCGAAGGGCAGCGGCTCGAAGTTGGAGAGGTCGTAGACCTCGTCGCGTCCGCAGATGAGCAGCGCGTGGGCCGCATTCGAGTAAGCGAGTGGCGTCAGGATCGCGGCGAACGAAAGTAGCCTTCGAAACCACATGTCAGTTCTCCGAAGCTGCCCTCTCATCCCACCAGAATACCGAAGCGCGCGAGGCAACTGCAATCCGTGCGCATTCGACACGATGATCCGATTCTCTCCACCGCCCTTGATGTTAGGTATGTGTTTGGTTATGCTCAACGAGTGGTATGCATCAGCGGTCAACGCGGAAGCGGTGAAGAATGGCACTCAAATACCTGTTCGTGGACATGAACGCGTATTTCGCATCGGTCGAGCAGCAATTCCGGCCCGAGTTGCGCGGCCGTCCGGTCGCCGTGGTGCCGGTCAAGGCGGAGACGACCTGCTGCATTGCGGCGAGTTACGAGGCCCGGCCATTCGGCGTGAAAACGGGGACGATCGTCGCGGAGGCGCGAAGGATGTGTCCCGGACTGGTGCTGGTGGAAGCGCGTCACGAGTTGTACGTACGCGTGCATGAGGCGATCTGCGCCGCGGTCGAGACATGCCTACCCATTCGCAAGGTGCATTCCATCGATGAGATGTCGTGCACGCTTTCATCGACCGACACGTCAATCGATCGTGCTGTCGAGAAGGGGCTAGCGGTAAAGGCAGCCGTGCGCAATCACGTCGGCGAGTTTCTGAAATGCTCCGTTGGGCTTTCGTCGAGTCCGTTCCTGGCCAAGGTCGCCGCGGACATGAAAAAGCCCGACGGTCTGACCGTGCTGCCGCAGGAGGAGTTGCCGCAGGCGCTCTATGGGCTGGAGTTGATCGACTTCCCCGGCATCGGCGCGCGACGCAACGAGCGATTGATGACGCGGCATGGCATTCGCACCGTGCAGCAGTTGTGCGAACTCACGCCGACGGAAATGGAGCGGGTCTGGGGCGGCCCGGCGGGTCGGCAATACTGGCTGGCACTGCGCGGTCACGACGTCATTCGCCCATCGACGCAGCGCGGCACGGTCAGCCATTCGCACGTGCTGCCTCCGGCGTGGCGCACGCCGGACGCGGCGCAAGGTGTGCTCATCCGCATGCTGTGCAAGGCGGCGGCGAGGATGCGGCGATTGACCTATCAAGCCGGACGGCTCGATGTGTTTGTCACGTTCCTGGGTGGCGCTGGGGCATGGCACGACTGGTCGCGGCTGGGCGGCTGCTGCGACACGAGTTCCATGATGGAGGCGTTTGTCAAAATGTGGTCCGTGCGTCCGCGATTCGGCACGCCGCTGAAGGTGGGCGTGGTGCTGAGCGATCTGACTGCGCGACAGTCGGCGACCGCGCCGCTGTTTCAGGGCGAGCGCAACCGCGTCGACCTGTCGCAGGCCATGGATAAGATCAACGAGCGCTACGGCCGCGACGCGGTGCACCTCGGCTCGGTGCACACCGTTCTGGGCAGCGCCCCTACGCGCATCGCATTCTCAAACGTGCCGGACCTCGATGATCCGTCAAACTGGAGCGCCGATGAGACGAGTTCGGCTCGCTCAATGATCCGCGATGAGGACATGGCCCGGCCAAGAGAGTTGAAGTACGAGCGCGATGAGTTCTCGCAACAGTTTGAGGATTCGGTGGAACGGGAGTTGATGTCCGCGTGAATACCCGAAACCGCGCTGTTTGGTGCAGTCAACTCGCGGAATAGTACGAAAGGGCAATTGAAGTAGAGATCCACGCGACTGCGAGTATCAACAAACTCCGCGTACTGCTTCGGCCGGATGCGTGCCGCGCATAGAAGTAACCGGCGGAGAGAACCGCAGCGAGAAACACGACCATGTGCCAGCCGAGTCGATAATCATCTTCTAACTGCCAGGGGTGAGACCAGGGTACTTCTGCAATGCAGACTCGTACGAAACCCATGGCGAGCAGGCCTAACGCCACGATTCTCAGGGCAAGAAATTTGTTTGCGGCCCGGCGATCGGTTCGATCAGCACGCGCTATGCCCCGCTGTCGAATTAGTGTTCTCATATCGTCGTCAGTCAGCCCGCACTCGGGGCACAGCCGACTCTGACGGCCAAACAGACAGTATCCACATTGTGGGCATTGGGAGAGACCGGGCAAGGTCATGGCGATGCTCCGGGTGGTAGCTGTTTCCCCAACCCAGAATAGGCTCGCCCCAAATGTCTTCAAAGCTCAAATGGCACCATGCGAGAGCCTCCGGGCGGCTTCGCGATTGACCTGGTCGTCCGTCCAATCTGGATGTTCGGCTCGAAGGTGAGAAATCAACATGCGCCGCGCCCAGGAGAACATGCCAAAGGCAATGCGTAGTTTCTCCGCACCGGACTTGTGCCGGAGAATTTCGAACGATGCGTCGTCAATGACTTCGACAACCATGGAGCGCTTTCCATTCACTGAATCAACCGATCATAGCGCTGCCAGCGCCCCGTAACTCTCCGGCCGCCGGTCGCGGAAGAACTGCCACGTGTTGCGGACGTCGCGAATCAGATCGAGATTCAGGTCCGCGATCACGATGTCATCCTCGACCCGCTTGCCCACCGCCAGCATCTGTCCGCGCGGGTCGCAGAAATACGATTGTCCATAAAACTCGCCCATGCGCCAGGGCTCCTCGAAGCCCGGCCGGTTAATCGCCCCGACGAAGTACTGGTTGGCCACCGCGTGGGCCGGCTGCTCCAGCTTCCACAGGTATTCGCTCAATCCCGCGACGGTCGCCGAGGGGTTGAACACGATCTCGGCCCCGTTCAGCCCCAGGGCCCGCGCGCCTTCCGGAAAATGACGATCGTAGCAAATGTACACGCCGACTTTGCCAATCCGCGTGTCGAAGACCGGATAGCCCAGGTTGCCGGGGCGGAAAAAGAACTTCTCCCAGAAGCCGGGGGCCACATGGGGGATGTGCATCTTGCGATACTTGCCGAGGTACTTGCCGTCGGCGTCGATCACGCTGGCCGAGTTGTAATAGACGCCGGGCAGGTCCTCCTCGTACATGGGGATGACCAGCACGACGCCGAGTTTCTTCGCCAGCTCGCACATCAGCTTGGTGGTCGGCCCGTCGGGGATCTTCTCGACCATGCTGTACCACTTCACGTCCTGCTCGCAGCAGAAGTACGGCCCATAGAAGAGCTCCTGCAGGCAGATCACTTGCGCGCCTTTGCCTGCGGCCTGCTCAATCATGGCGACGTGCTTGTCGATCATCGACTGCTTGATCTGCTCGATGGGGGCGTTGCCGGGTTTGGAGAGGGTGGCCTGTATGAGACCGCCGCGGACGATTCGGGGCATGGGAGGCTCCGGGGGTTCGAGTGCGATGCGCGGCCCGGCGGGCGAGGGCCCGCAGCGGGTTTGGGGGCATTCTACCGTTTGGCCGGCAATGGCGAAGTGCGAACAGCGAAATGGCGTCACAACCCCTCGCGGAAGCGAGCGGGCGCGTTGGTTCCGCCAGACACGGGCTAGCGGTCGGACAGTTGGGGATAGGACACAATTCGAGCGAGTGGATCGGGCGAACGTGATGGCGGGCGAGAAAGCCGAACATCCGTCGAAAGGGCGCAAGCGCGGACGCATTCGTCGATTTGCGCTGATTGCGGCGACAATCCTGATTGCAGGCGTTTGGTCGGTCAACTGGTTCCGTAGTTTTTGTTTTGGTGTTCGATTTCTGACGACAATTAGGGACGACCAACTGTCCGGCTATTCTCGCGAGAGCAATGGCAAATCAAGTCTTGGATACTGTAGTTACTATCTTGGAACTACGCGTCATTGCGTCGGCGGTGGGCGAGAGCTGATTGCAGAATGGTCGGGTTGGGCTAATGCTGACGAATATCCCTGCTTCACTCTTGATTCATATCGCAGTAATCGATATCCGTATTCGATGATGGAATTCAGCGATTCTGCTAATTGGCAGATTGCTGGACTCGGTATTTCTCATAGCGATGTTCCCCCGGGCAGTTGGACGCTAGGCCACCCCGCGTACGACGGCCGCGAGTTTTCCTTTCCATATTGGATAATGTCGATCATTCTCGCCGCGCTCTGGTGGCGGCGATGGCATCGGTGGCGCATTCATCGCCGCACCGAGCGAGGCGGATGTCCCGATTGCGGGTACGACTTGCGCGGGTCGCCTGTCATTGGCATGCTGGTGGCGTGTCCCGAGTGCGGTCAGGCGACGATCGCGACTGTGGCTGCAGCCTAACGATTGAGTTTGTAACTGGGTGGCATGGCTGCGGCCGTTGGCAGCCATGCAGCATGCGAGTGTGGGTGCGAAAGAACATGGTCGCCAAAGGCCGCGACCATGCCACCCGCCGCAACCGGCATCACGAGTCGAGTGTAAGATCGTTGGTGATGCCGCCAATTCTCCGATCACTGATGCGCGCTGCCGTGGTTGCAGTGATCCTGCTAAACGTGGACGGGTGCTTTTATCGCGAACCTGGAGTAAAGCTCTCGGATGGCTACGCTATCTATGCAACGTGTGCGAGTTGTCCGTGCGTACTTTGTTATTACTCCACCGAAGACAAACGCAGCTATGGGCCGTGGAGGGCGATGGTTCGGGATGAACGGGCCTTGCCCGACGGCCCGATTGTACGAACCTATCGGATCTATCCGGATGACCTCAAGGGCTCAGACGAAATCCAGTCATTTGAAACCGAAGATGCGTTTCGCGACGCGTGCCGCAAAATCCATGCTCGCATGGAACAAAGGACAGCGCATATTGACGATGTGAAGCGCTTCGACGTCAATGGCTCTCACATCATTGGCGAATTCACGAGCGGGTTTTTCCTCCTCGACATATCGGAAAATTGGATCGAGACTTGGACGAGCCGGGCGACCTGGTCCGAGCAGGTGCGTTCTCGAACATCCCTTGATCCCGATCGGCTCAAGAATCCAAGGTCATTTTGGCTCAAGACCCGCGACACAGGCGCGTGGATTGTCTATGCAATCATCTTCGTTATTTTTGCGCAGTGGGTTATTTCACCTCTACGACAACGGCGTGCCACTGCAGGATCGAATTTTCGGTAAACAAGTTGCCGTAGACGGGGCAATGCCCGGCAGACTTCCCATGCCGTTGAAAAACCACGATTGCATGTGCCGCTCAGGCGGGCATGAGCATGACAGCATTTCCCGAAAAAAGCGGAATGTGCCTGAAAAGCGGGTTCGGGTCGATAAGGCGGCGCGCTCAGAATCACCCGCTCACTTCCCCGGCATCTTGATCGGCGTCAGCACCAGCGGATCGCCAGTCGGGCGATCAACCGGGTTACGACCGGCGGTGAGGAAATATCCCAGCACGTAGACGTCGATGACCGGCTTCTCCGCGTCGTCGGTGTGAATGCGAATGAGATCGCCCCAGGGCGGCGGCGTGTAATTGGGCGGCAACGTGAAGTTAATGGTATGCATGACGTGGCTCTTGTTGGCAAAGTAACCACCCATGCCGGCGGTCGGCGGGCCCGGCAGTTGCAGGCTGACGTTGAACTCGGGCCGATTCGTTTCGACACCCGTCACATTCAACGGCGTTCGCCCATTGTTGATGATGCGAATGTCGCGCGGCGTGGCCTCGGGCTTGACCGGTGAAACGACGACCGTCGGGGGCGCAACCTGGATGCGCGGCTGCACCATGACCGACACAGGGACGTTGTAGATCGGCACCTCGGGCACATTGGTGTTAAAAACCAGTTGTGTGTAATTGCTGCCCTCGGGAATCGGAGCGTCGTGAATCGCGGTGTACTCCCACTGCTGATTGGGCACGACTTCGCGGAAATCGATCTTGAAGAATGAGTTCGGCGGAATCGGTTGAAGATTGAGCGTGAGCGGAGCGCCGGTGTTGTTGTACATCTTCACAGTGCGATTGATCGACTGATCGGGCTGCCAGTCGCCGAAGATGCCGCCGATCGGCGGATCGAACACGCACACCGTGCGAATGTTGCCGGTGATGGCGAACACGACTTCGGGTTTGGCCGGATCGTTGGTCTTGACCTTGACCTCAATGGCATGCATGTGGCCGTTCGGCTTGTTGGTGGTGTCGAGGGTCAGCGGCATCTGGCCGACACCGCCGGGCGCCACTTCCCGCGTGTAGTCCGTGGCCTGCGTGCATCCGCAACCGGGCTTCACTTCGAGGATCTTGAGCGGCTCGGTTCCGACGTTCTTGTATGAAAAAGTGACGGGCACTTTCTTGCCCATCCACACAGTGCCAAAGTCAAAGGTCGACTGCTCCGCGAAAAAGGCCGGCCCCGCCTTGGGCGCAACAGGCGGCACCGCCACGGGCGGCGCACCGGTCACCT
>CAYXEY010000086.1:1254-1869 GCA_964464105.1 uncultured Planctomycetaceae bacterium | reverse complement strand
CGATAAACTTTCGAACGCGACACGGCCTCAAGCGCACCGGTCACCTGGGAGATGAGATCCTTGCGCGGCTGCACCGGCTGGTGCTGTGCAGGCGCGGTGGGCGCGGCTGACGGCGCGCCGGCATTGCCGGAAGCGCCCGGCTTGTCGGACGCCGCGGACTTGTCGCAGCCGCTCAAGGCGAGACCCAGCATGGCCAGAAACGCCACTGATAGACAAACATATTTTTTCATGGTCCGGCTCCACGGGAGAAATCGGGATCACAGTATTCGCCGATTATATCGCCTGCCGGCGGGCGGCCGGAGAGCCGGGGCGCAACGTGGGCGCAACAAAACAGCGGACGTGAGCTGTTAGCGGGCCGAGGCGGCGGCCTTTTTTCGGGTGGCCGCGGGAGACCCGGACGAGCGGCGAGAGGCCGTTTTTCTGGCCGGTGAAGGCTTGCCGACAGCGCCCACGGCCTTGCGAATGATCTTGACTGCAAGGTCCGCCTCGGCCGAGGCCTCGAAACTAAAAAGACCTGTGTATGAATCGCCGAGCGACTGGGCCACGAAGAAATTGATGTTGATGCCCGCCTCGGCCAGGGCACGGGCCACGTCATAACCCAGGCCGGAGCGGTTA
>CAYXEY010000086.1:0-1244 GCA_964464105.1 uncultured Planctomycetaceae bacterium | reverse complement strand
CCCGAGATGACCACGCAGGGATACGCCGATTGGGTCAGGCCCGCGGCCCGCGCGGCTTTGCGATCGGCCGGCGTGCTGACCGGCGAGACTTCGACCACCGCGCCCGATCGGTCCGGCGTGGCATAGCCCATGACGATTTCGAGATCAGTTCCCTTGTCTGCCAGCGGCTTCAAGGCAGCGGCCAGTGACCCCGGCGTATTGGCGGTTTCAGCGCGCCACAGATCGGCACGGCGGACGGTAATCGACATAGGTCTCTTCCCAGGCGTTGTTCATTACGTGACCGCCGTTCACGCAAGCGACGGTCGTCTAAAACTCAGCCGCCGTGAATCTTGAGCAGCAATCGGGCCACGGCGGCTCCCACGCCATCTACCATCTTCTTCTGCGACGCATCCTTCAGCGAACCGTCAGACTCAAACGCCTCGTGCGCCCTGCTGATCGCGGCCTGCTCGGGCACAACGATGACACTGATGTTGCCGAGGATGGCCCGCAGGTGCACCAGTCCGCGCAGCCCGCCGAGCGCACCCGGCGACGCGGCGACCAGTCCTGCCACCTTGCCCTTGAAGCACGCAAGCGATTCCTCGCCTGGCACGGGCCGAGACGCCCAGTCGATCGCGTTCTTCAACACGGCCGAGATGGAGCTGTTGTATTCGGGCGAGGCGATCAGCAGCCCTTGATGGGCCAGCAGCAGCTCCTTGAACTTCTTTGCATTCGGTGGAAGTCCTTCGCGGGCTTCCAGGTCGCCGTCATACAACGGCATCGGCAGGTCGCGTAAATCGATGATTGTCACATCCGCGCCGGCGGCCTCGGCGGAGGACGCCGTCGCGCGAACGAGCTTCTTATTAAGCGAATCGGTTCGTGTGCTGCCGGCGAATGCCAGAATCCGGGGCTTGGCCATGCGTGCATATCCTGCTGATTTATTTCAAGAATCGCCCGAAGGCGTGGTAATACCCATCCAGCATCTGCCGCGCCTTTTTCAATATCGCGGGCTTGGTCAATTCGTCCGTGGAGGTCAAATCGACGGCCGTGGCAAAATAGAAAAACTGACGGTCCTCTCGAAAATGCTCGACCGGCGGCTCCAGCCATTCCAGCCCCGCCTCTTCGAAGCCCATCTCGACAAACTCGCGCATCGTGTCGCCGGATTCCTCGATCTTCTCTTCGAAGTCTTCGCTCTTCCATCGGTCGTCCGTCAGAATGCCGACGCGAATCTGGGGGATGAGTGGGCGCACGGCGATCTCAAACCACAC
>CAYXEY010000085.1:0-12644 GCA_964464105.1 uncultured Planctomycetaceae bacterium | reverse complement strand
GTGATTGCACATACCGGCAAAGCAACGTAGTTGATTCGGCATCCAATTCGGACGAGACAGAGTGGGCCATCACTGCTTGAATCGTGATGTTGCGCCCCAGCACGCGCGAGGCGTAACTGCCGTTGAGGTTGGCCAGCGACATCATCTTGGGGATCAATGTTAATCTGCCCATCAGGCCCATGCGGCCCGACAGGTCGGCGGGCAGCGTGTCCGGCTGGAGCGTGGCGGCGAAGAGCATGCGCGTCGCCAATGGTGCGGTCGCAGGCTTGTCAAACGGTTCGATCGGGCCGATGAACTTTGGATTCGAAAGGTCCTGGCCGCCAGCCATCACCAGCGACAGGCATTCGGCGAAGCGCGTCCAAATGTCATCTGATCGCGAGGGGTCGAAGCGCTGCGCCATCGCATCCAGCAATGCGTCATTTTCAGTCAGCGAAATCGTGACGCGGCCCATGAGTGTGATCCGTGCATCGGCCTGCACCGGCTTGCCGGAGAGGGGCACGACCTGGGCGATGTCGTCGGATTGGCTGGTGAGCGTCGCACCGTCATTGCGTTGCACGGCCGGACAGGCGTAATTCAGTGAAACCCGCTCATCGACCCAGGTTCGTGATGACAGTAGCGGAAACTGTCGGCACATACCGGGCTTCGCTTCCGCGCCCAGCTCCTTGTGAATGATGCACAGGCGATCGGTGTCGAGAAAGATGCATCTGGTCCCTTCGCCCTTGGCGAGGTCGAAGTAGCCGGGCCGTCCGTCAGCCGCAGGGCGGTAGAACTTCTTGCCGGCGAGTTGCGGGTACTTCGAAAAATCGTGGCGATCGAGAGCATCGACCTTGTCGGCCTCGATTGCCGTGCGCCAGGGCTGGTCGCAGCAGTGTCCGCACGATCCGCAGGAGAACTTGGCGTCGGGTTCGATGACTTGCAGGCGCATGGGGAATCTCCGCGGACGGCGCTGCCGGGCTTATCGGTCGGATGGGGGGGTGACTTGGGTTGAATCCACTCCGAGTTTGCATGGCGACGCAACAGGCCTCGCCCTGGCACCGCCGAGGATCAGCGCCGGCCCGTCCTCAGGCCGATTGGCGAATCTCGCGCAGGTACCGAACTGGATGGCGTGACACAGGCGTGGGGACACGCCGGCTCTGTTCGCCAAACGTGCGCCAAAACATTGATAGAATCCACCAGTCGCAATTTGATGAGTTGCGGTCTACTGGAAAACCAACTGGTGGAACATCTTCTCGATAATTTGAACGACCCGCAGCGCGAAGCGGTGACCACGACCGATGGGCCGCTGCTTGTGCTGGCGGGGGCGGGTTCGGGCAAGACGCGGGTCATTACGCGCCGGGCCGCGTACATCGCGTCGACCGTGGCGCGGCCGGAAGAGGTGCTGGCGATCACGTTCACCAACAAGGCGGCGGGGGAGATGCGGCAGCGCATCATGGCGTTGTTTGAGGAGGGCGGTTCGCCGGGCGGCGTTGCGGCGGGGGCGTCGTGGCGGCCGCAGGGGCGCGGCATGCTGGTCTGCACGTTTCACTCGCTGTGCGCCCGGCTGTTGCGTGAGTATGCCCAATCCGTCGGCATGCTGCCGAACTTTACGATTCTGGATGAGTCTGACCGGCGATCGATCCTGCGGCAGGTGATCGAAGACTGCGGACTCTCTTCGGACAACTGGCGGCCGCGGACGGTTGAGGCGTACATCGGCGACGCGAAGAACCGATTGCAGACGCCCGCGGAGTTCGCTGAGCAGGCGGGCGACTTCACCGAAAAAACCGTCGCCCGGGTCTACGACGAATATCAGAAGCGGCTCCGCGAGCAGAACGCCGTTGATTTCGACGACCTGCTCGTGCATGTCGCCACGATGCTGCGCGATACGCCCTCGGTCACGCGCGAGTTAAATGAGCGCTATCGCTATCTGCTGATCGACGAATACCAGGACACAAATCACGCCCAGTATCTCATCGCCACGCGACTGGCCGGCAATCATCGCAACATCTGCTGCACCGGTGACCCGGATCAATCGATCTACGGCTGGCGGGGCGCGGACATTCGCAACATCCTCGATTTCGAGAACGACTACCCGGACGCCAAGACGGTGCGTCTAGAGCAGAATTATCGCAGTACAGGCGCGATCCTCTCCGCGGCGTCGAGCCTGATCGCCCACAACGAGCAGCGCAAGAAGAAGAAGCTCTGGACGGAGGAGGAGTTCGGCGCGCCGATCCGCGTGTGGGAGTGTGAGGATGAGCACGACGAGGCCCGCCGAATTGCAAGCGACATTCAGTCCTACATCAACGAAGGCGGGCAGGCCGGCGACGTGGCCATCTTCTATCGCATCAACGCAGTGACCCGCGTGCTGGAAGAGGCCCTGCGCTCGTCGCGGATTCCCTATCAGATTGCCCGCGGCGTGGAGTTCTATGGTCGCAAGGAAATCAAGGATCTCATGGCCTACCTCAAGGCCGTGTCGAATCCCGCGGACGAGGTGTCGCTGGTTCGGGCCATCGGCACGCCGAGCCGCGGCATCGGCAAGGTGACGGTGGAGAAGATTCGCGATTTCGCCCGGACGAAGGGTATGCCCATCGGCGCGGCGCTCGAAATGGCCGATTCAATTGAGGGCATGAAGGCGGCGGCGAAGAAGATCGCCCCGTTTGCACGATTCATGCGCCGTTTGCGCGAGATGCCGCAAACGCCGGTGCAGGTGATTGTCGAAACGGTGCTGAAGGATTCGGGGCTGGAGACTGTCCTGGCCGCCGAGGGCACGATCGATAATGACGCATTGCAAAATGCCTACGAACTTGTCTCGGCGGCGAAGGAGTATGACACCGAGAACCCGAATGGCTCGCTGGGCGAGTGGTTGCACCAGATCAGCCTGGTGACGGACGTCGATTCGGTGGAGCTGTCCGGCGGGGCCGTGACGCTGATGACGTTGCATGCGGCGAAAGGGCTCGAGTTCTCGCAGGTGTACCTCGTGGGCATGGAAGAGAACATGCTGCCGCACGCCCGGGCGGTGCGCGAGGGCGAAGGCGACATTGAAGAAGAGCGCCGGCTGGCCTTCGTGGGCATCACGCGGGCGCGGCGATGCCTCACGCTCACGCGGGCGCGGTACCGCATGGTCCGGGGCATTACCGAGCGGACCATGCCGTCGCGCTTCCTGAGCGAATTGCCGCTGGATGAACTGGTGACGGCGGAATTCGAGGTGACGCGCGATCGCTCGCGCGCCCACCTGGGGCGGTATAACGCCGATGACGATATTGAAGGAATCGACGTCGGTCGATACATGCCCGGCTCGATCGTGCGCCATCCTGATTATGGCGAGGGCCGCGTGGTGCGATTGGAACCGCGCGGACGAAGCGTGTACGTGCGCGTGCGGTTTGATGGATTCGGCGAGCGGTCGTTTGCGCTGGATCATGCGTCGCTGGAGATGGGGGAGGCGTGAGAATGGCGAATAGCGAATATCGAATAGCGAAATCAACATTGATTTTCGGCTTATGGCTTAAGGCTTACGGCTAATGGCTTCGCAAGCGGCAGTCATCCTGGCGGGGGGATCGGGTACGCGGCTTTGGCCGTTGTCGCGGCGGAATCGTCCCAAGCAGTTGCTCAAGATCCATGATGGTCGGAGCCTGCTGCGCCATTCGTTTGATCGTGTCGCGGCGTTGTTGCCTGCCACTGATATTTTCGTTGTCGCGCTGGCCGAGCATTGCACCGCGATCACCGCGGAGTTGCCCGAGCTTCCGCCGGAGAACTTCATTGGCGAACCGTGCGGTCGCGACACGGCAGCTGCCATCGCGCTGTCTGCGGCCATCCTCCGCGAGCGGCGCGGCGATTGCACGATGGGAGTCTTTACTGCGGATCATTACATCACGCCAATTGAGAAGTTCGTTGAGGCCGTACAGCGCGGTTACGCCGCGGCGGAAAAGCACGCCGAATCGCTGGTCGCGTTCGGCATTCATCCATCGCGGCCGGAGACTGGCTACGGGTATTTGCAAGTCGGCAGCCCAATGGAGCCGGGCGTCCGTCCGGTGGTGGCGTTCAAGGAAAAGCCGGATGCGGCGACGGCCCGAGCGTATATCGATCGTGGTCAATATCTGTGGAACAGCGGGATGTTTGTCTTTCGGGCGGATGCGATTCTCGGCGCCCTTCGCACGCATTTGCCTGACACGTATCAACGGGCGACGACGCTGGCCGAGGCGTGGCAGAGTCCGACTGCGGTCATGCGCTTACTGCCGGACTACGCCCTGCTGAAGAAGATCAGCATTGATTTCGCGGTGATGGAGCCAGTGTCGAAGGCGGCGGCGTCCGGTTCACCGGACATACTGTGCGTCGAGATGGCCCTGGATTGGTCAGACGTCGGCAGCTACACGGAACTGTGCGCGCTCCTCAAGCGAGACGCACATGACAATGCGCAGTCGGGCGGACCGAGCGTTCTGCACGACTCGATTGGGAACACCGTAATTACCGAGGCAACCGACGGGTCTCAAGTGATTGTCGCCAATGGAATACACGACCTGATCGTCGTGCACACAAAGGACGCGACGTTGATCTGCCGCCGGGACGATGCACAAGGCATCAAAAACCTGATTTTCGGATTGCCCGAGCAATTCAAGTAGTCAGCGGTGGGGGGGGCGAGAACCTGGTAGTTTGTGATAATCACTACGCTGCAGTGGGCTCGCCTTCGCCGACCAGGGCGGCGATCTTGGGATCGGCGATGGCCTGCTCGGTGGGAACCATGGTGATCACGTTCCACGGGCAGACCTGGGCGCAAAGCTTGCAGCCGATGCACACGTTCAGGTCGATCGTGCAGATTCCCATCGCGTAACGCGGATTGAGCGGGTCGCGGATCTTGTCGATGCAATCGACCGGACAGACCGTGACGCAGGCATCGCATCCGGTGCACAAGTCCTCGTCGAGGATGGCAAGCTGCTTGGGAAGTTTCTTCTTCTTGGCCATGATGCTCTCATCGGGCCGCGCGGTACCCCGCGAGGCGTTGATGCCTAGAAAATAGCGGCAGAGGCGTCAACTGACAACCGGGCCTCTCCAGTGGGTCATTGGTTCCAAGAAAAAGGGCTCCGGCATGGAGTTCCATGCCGGAGCCGTGGTTTCAACAGTTACATTCAAACTGGCGGGCTCGCGTCGCAATTACGGCGCGAGAAGCAGCGCGATGAACTGGGCCACGGTCATATCCGAGGCGCACAGCTCGAGCGGCGTACCGGCTCCCGAGACCTTGACGTCGGTGAACGGCTGGATGTCCAGGCCGTTGACGTCGCCGTCGGCATTGAGGTCGCCCGGAGAACAGAGCGTGTCGATCCTCAGGCAATACAGATTGCCCTGAAGGGCCCGCACCGTCGGGCTCGTGGAAATCCCCAGCGCCATTTGTCCGACGTTGTGGAACGAAGGACCGGGCGTCGTGGTTCGCACGCCGGCGGAACCGACCGAGATGCAATGCTCCTCGTCAGCACCGACGATCGTGGTCATGCATAAACAACTGATCAAGCCAAATGTCTGCAATATTCTTTTTCTCATGTTTCACCTTCCTTATTGCAGGTTGACCAGGACCAGGATCATGCCCTTGCCGCTCTTGAGGGGCTGCATGGCCTTGCCGATGACCGCGCCATTGGCCTTCGAGTGGTCGCTGACCTTCATCGCGTGACCGGCCGTGGCCGAGGTGGTGAGCATGTCACCGGGCTTGATTTCTCCGAAGGAGGCATCGACCCAGCAGTACACGCGGCCGGTCAGGGCGACCGAGTTCTTGCCGTCGACTTCATCCTTGTTCTTCTGGGCCATGATCAAGCCAGGCTTGACGCCATTGGCGCCGGCGACCACGCCCGCGACCTTTGCGTCGTAGGCCGACGTGCTCTTGATCAGCTTGCCGGGGTTGTGCTCGTCGATGACGACGACCATGCCAGGTTCGAACTCGCCGGAAATGTCGAATTCCTCGGAGAGGTCCGCGCCACCGGTGATCTGCAGCACCGGGGTGATGATGCGGCCAGAGTCGCCGGCCGCTCCAAACTCGCCGTCAAGCTCGATCTGGGTCACGCCGTCCGCGGCGCGAATGAGGATCTGGCCTCCGGTGGTGGTGGATTCGGCGCCGAGGATTTCCACGGTCTCCGTGCCATTGTCGTCGAAGACGGAAACTTCGCCGCCGGTGCCGACGCTTTCGCCATCCAATCGGACGCGCACTGCGCTCGCGTTATCGTTGACCGACACCGCGCCGCCGCCGTTGGCATTGGTAAAGTCGCCGTCGATGATGACGCCCGTACTTGCGTCAGCCTGTGAGACAGTGATCACGCCGCCGCCGTTGGCATTGGTCGCATCGGCATCAAGGTTGACGCCGGTGATTCCGTTGGCCTGGCGCATGTTGAGGTTTGCACCACCGCCCGCGCCGCTGGCGTCGCCATCGACGTCCATGCCGAGGGTGGAGCCATTGCTCTGGTAGAGGTAAAGGAAGCCACCGGCGGAGCTGGAGCTGCCCAGCAGGGCGGTGTTCAATCCGGCTTCGTCACGGGTGTAAAGGCGGCCGCCACCGAGTGAGTCGTTTCGCAGCAGGATGGTTTCCTGACTGGTTTCACTTTGAAGCGACAACGAGCCGCCGGTTGCGGTGTTGTTCAGCAGGGCGGCCTCCAATCCCGTGGCACCGCGCAGCGACAGCGAGCCGCCGGAGTTCGACGTGGCCGACATAAGCACCGTCATGTTGTTGTCGGTGCTGTCATACAACTGGATTTCGCCGAAGGACGGTCCCCACAGGCGAATCTGCTCGAGTCCGTCGCTGCCGTAGGTGCTGATGCGGTGTGCGCTGCCGGCCAGTTCGATGGACTCCTGAGCCATAACGCCGTTATTGATGTTCAAAAGCCCGGCAGCGAAGGGGGCCGCGGCGCGACCCAGGTTGATGGTGTCGTCCAACTCTTCGCTGGCCACGCGATCGACGCGCAGGGCATACGGCACCGCGGTCAGGGGAATTCGCGGGGTCAGTTCAGCGCCGCCGTTCACGCTGACGCCCAGCAGGCGATCCGCGCCGTCAAAGGAAGACGCTGACACATCGAACAGCGTGCTCACCACGCCGTTGTTGATCGGGACATTCAGAACATTGATGGGTCCTTCGACCAGCGCCGGCACGGTGCTGTAAATCCGGAACGCAAGGTTGACCGTCGGGCCGGGCAGGGCATTGCCGAGGTTGTCGGTGAGGACAGCCTGGTAGCTCAGGCGGCGCGTGTTGAGGATTGGGGCATTGGGATTGGGCAGGTCATCGCCGACTGGTGGCGGCTGATCCACGGGATCGGTGACGACGGGGTCGGACTGAACGACAACCGGCTCGGTCGCCGGTGTCGTGGTTGATTCGGGCTGCGCGGGAATCTGCTCTGCGGGATTGTTGGCCGCATTCAGGGCTTCCATTTCAACGCGCTCTTCGCTGGTCAGGGGGCGGTTGACCTGCGATTGCGTTCCAGCCGCGGGCGATGATGGCGCCGGGGCCTGCTGGCCCGAGGCCATGTGTCCGGCTACGAGAACGAGTGCGATACAAGGTGAGGCGACAAGAGTCATTACTCTACGGGTCATATTTTGGCTCCATTCAGGGCCGGCACGTCGGCACGGCCAGGGGTGTTTGAAAAATTAGACAATCAGACAAATCAAAAAACTAGGGCGCGCCAATCGTGACCGAGCCACAAGGCGCGACCATTGTCATGGCTTTGTTGCCTGTCCCGGCCACAAGAGCCCGGTCGGCGGCGGTGTTGTAGCCGCCGGTCACGATGCTCAGAATGCCGCCGGACGAAATGCCGGTGACGCCGAGCGAGACCGTGCTGTTCGGACGGTACACAGTGCCCTCCTCGGCTACGCGAAGCGGGTGACCGGCGTCGACGAATCGAGCGGCGGACTGCACATAGGTGCGCAGATCAGTCTCCAGCGGAGTATGCTCGAATGACGTGCCGCTGTTGCCGTCGGCTGTGAGCGGATTGTCGCAGCCGGCGTTCGTGTGAATGCCGATTACCAGGTTCTGCGCAGTCCAGATAATCGGACTGCCGGAGTTTGCGCCCTCCGTATCGACCTGGTATTCGTGCGAGATATCCGCGGCGACGTTGCCGGTAAACTCCCCAATGTAGGGCCCGGTGTGGGTTTGGCAGACTTCGTCACGAACCAGGTCGTTGAAGTCTCGACCGAAGCCGGTGATTCGAATGGTCGCGTTTGCGGCGGGACTCTCGCGAGTCAGTCGGAATGGAAATCCATAAGCCTGAAAGGGCAGCAGATCGGTGTTGGCATTCCTGCCGACTCCGAAAATGCTGTAATCCTTGCCCAGTCCCTGGCAGGCGCCATCGAAGTTAAAGCGAATACCGGCGGTGATGATCGGGTATTGATCGTTTGCGGGCGCGAGCACGGGATTGCCGGCCGCGGTGGACGGCGGGACGTTGAATTCGACGACGCCGTTCAGATCGACCACGCCATTGGGCAATCCGGCGCCGCAGTCGTCCGGATCAAGGTCGGTGCAATGTCCGGCCGTGAGGAACGTCTCCTCTTCGGTGGTGCCGCCGCGTGTGCCATAGGCCACGCGATAAGCGGTGCACCCTCCGACAAACAAACGGCCAACGCGGTTATCCGTATTGGGCACGCGGTCGTCAGTGGGGCCGCACTGGCTGTGCGCAACTGGGGGGTCAATCATCTGCCAGATTGCCCCCGTGGCCTGATCAACGTTGACAAAAATGCCCTGCTCGCCAGGTGCGACGTGCAACTCGACAATAAGCCCATCCCCGTTGAAAAGAGCGGATCGATTGCTCCAGGTCCGCATTGAGCGCGTGTCGAGCCGCTGCTCGTCCATATCGCCCAGCGATCGCAGGATGACGTAACTGCGTTCACCGAGGTTGCTGTCCCCGAAGCCGACGCGAACATAGTGGGCGTCGGTCAGTACCACGGCATCGATGAAAGGAACGGTTTCCAGGCCAGTGTTGTTGGCGTGGATGCCGGATCGAAGGTTGACTGACCGATGGGTCAGCGTGAGGTTGGGGTTGTCCGCCAGCAGGGGCGGGGCAAGTGCCAGTGGAACGAGAAGTAACAGACGACAGTGTTTTCTCATGGCGATCTCCTCCTGGTGAGATGTGCTGAGATGCTGGTAATACAGACGGGTCTGATCATTCGTACCTCCTTCGGCGCGAGGAGCGATGCGAGCGCATCGCATGTCTTATGTTGGCCGACAAGGCCAGAACTGGCCTGGCGAACTGGCGGCATTCGCAGGCAAGGGTAATCCAGATTCTGCGTACGGGCAAAATATACAAAGAACGAATTTCCCAGATGATTAAACGCGGCATGTCGAGCGCGCAAAATCCCCGAGCACAGGCAATTCCTGTGCCAAGCTGCCGAGCTGGCTTTGCCGCTCGTTCCTCAACCAGTACGAATTCCGCCTGGAAGTACCTTAACGGGGTTTTCACCTCGCGAGAAACAGAATGCACGATGCGAACATCTGGGTTCGCATGCAGCGCTGACTGGCGAGGTTATTCAGTGCCATCACAGGCGGGCGCGTCTGGCCCTGTGGTGATGACGATGGTGAAGGGTCAACGGCTATCGGGATTGCAGAATTCCGCGGAGTCAGCCTCGGCTTGCCGTCCGAACGGCCAATCAATGCCCGGATTTTCGCGAAGACGGCCGCCGGCGCGGCACGGACTTTGAGGGCGATGGGTCGGCGGCGGGATGGGTTCCCCCGTGAGCCGCTCCATTTCCATTCCCGTTGCCATTGTTCGGCAACTCGCGGCGATGCGCAACGCCGCATGTCCGCTTCGCATCGTTTCGCCGCTTGTCATGAATGACCGGTCGGCGACCGCGGTCCTCGAGATCGGCCCGATCCGGATCTTCATCGTTCAGCTCGTGGAAGATGTCATCCACGATGTCGTCGTCGTCGAGCTGGTCTTCGTCCCGGGTCCTCAGCGGAACTGCGGCGCGTAGGCGCTCGTCAGCCAGGCCGGTGATCAGTTCATCCGTGGTCACCAAAACCGCGCCCTTGGCTTCGATTTGGCAAAAGGCCAACTGAGACTCGGTGCGACTCCAATGGCCACAGGCATCGGTGATAACGGCCACGCGGCGCTGGCGGGCCATCAATCCGAGCGCCGCGGCCTTGACGCAATGCTCGGCAATCATGCCGAAAATGATGAAGTATTCGCAATCGAGGGCATTGACCAGCCGGTCTGCCTTGGGGTTTGAAAGAAAGTCGCGATTGCGCTTGGTGACGATCACCTGGCGAAATCGACGGAATGGATCGTTCGGCACATCGAGCGTGTTGTCGCCGTATAGCACGACCCGCTTGGGCAGCAGCGTGAACGGCAGCTTCTTCTGCCCCGGCGAGCGATCCATGCAGTACGGTGGAAGACCCTGAAGTGATTCTCCCGACCGATGACAGTCAAGTGTAGAAATAACCGGCATCCGCGACAGCCTCGCCCAGTTCATGAGCTTGCGGACGCTTTCGATAACGGAAGCACGATTTGAGACGGGAACAGCCCCGCGCGCCAGCAAGAAATCGCATTGCGTATTCATGTCCAGCAATACGCGCGACGCCGCCCCCCTCTGCGCCTGTTGTGACATGCCCCTCCTCCATCCCTCGCTCGCCCACGCGCCGCAGAGGCGCGCATCGAAACTACATGATGGCCGCAGGACTTGGGCTAAGACATCGAGGTCGGAGTTCGATGTTGGGCCGCGGCGCTGAAGGCCACGGGCCGAAAGATTCGTGTTCGCCCTTTCCCTGCTCTCCAGCGGATACTACCCCGGTTTGATTCACAAGTCGAAGGGCAATCTTGAAATTCATCCAATTCGGACCAGGCCTTAACTCGGCGTATTTTCAGGTAATTCCCGGGAGCCTGAACGGAAGCTCCTGCCGGGGCGTTTATCAGCCCAGTGCCGCCGTAATGGCCTACTGACCCGCGAACCGTATGACCGGTACAATCAGCCCCGCCTCACAAATGCGTCAGGGGCGTTCTTCGCAGATGTTGACGCCGGACCGAAGGCTGGAGCAGATGGTGCTTCGCAATCGAATTCAATTGTGTGCCGGATGCGGCAGGCCCGTCGTGTTTGTCGCGTTGCTGTTCATTTCACAGGCCTTGGCAGGCTGCTCAGACGTGGATTGGAACTGGGACACGACCTGGTGGGAGGCCCCCCGTAGAACCGTTCGCCCGATCCGGCCAACCCCTCCCGGGAGCACGTCGGGTGAATTCGCCTATGCTCCGAAAACGTCCGGACAGTATTCACCGAGGCCGGCGGAGGCGACCTCCGCAACGAGACAGGGGGCAGTGGGCGGATCCGTCGCGGCAACAACCGACGCCGCACCGGTATCTCCTGCTAACAACCAATCACCGACTCCGCCCGCGCCGCCGCCACAGCCGACCCCGGCCGGCGCAGTTTCGACTCAGGCGTTTTATCAGCTCTACCTCGCATCATCGGGCGCAGCGGAGCAGCCGGTGCCGGGCACGGCACGACTGGTTCTGTCGCGGGCCAAGCCGCGGGCCATGGCGGCAGTACTGGAATCGCTGTATCCGCCAATGGGCCGATCGGGCAGCGATGTCGAGTCTTACTTAATCTACGAACAGCGCGAGGAGTTCGAGGCGGCGCGAACGATGGTCGCTGCACTGGATGTCCCGCAGGCCGAAAATGGCGGTGGCGATGCGTTTGAGACAGCCGTCGGAATGTACTTCGCGATTCTCGGACAGGATGCGTCAGTTGACAAGGCGATGGTGAAGGCCTGCCAGGCGAAGTTTGACGAAGCGCGGCAATCGGGCCGGGCGGATCGGCAGCGCAACTGGGCCGCATCCCTGTTGAAGGGACGGCTGGCGAGCGAGTTCACTTACGAATATCCCGTGGCCATCGCGGCGTTCAGCGAGGCCGGGCAAACCGCCGGCGACGGCACGCTCGAGCACATGGTCGCTTTGTGGTGGGGGGCCGATGCCTTGCGAATGGAGGGCGGACGGGCGGCAGCGAAGCGCAACCTCGAGCAGATTGTGCACAGCTACGGCAAATATGCGCAGTCGCAGGTGGTTCGACGCGCAAAAGCGGCGCTGGGGCAGGGTAAGTGAGGCTGATCGCGGTGTCGGTCAGGTCGCGACGGCGACGGAGCGCCGTTCGACGCGCTGCACAACTGATTCCAACTGCCGGAGGTAATCGCCGAGCTCGTTCTCGGTGAACTCCTGCAGGAACTCGCGCCGGGCGGTGCGATTGAGTTGCATGATGCGGTCGATCAATTCAGGCTTCGACATGGATGTCAACTCCACACATGCGGGCGAGCGACTTGGCGGGATTGGGTCTTCCGCTTCGTCAGGGCACTGACCTATCGACGCGAGAGGATTGACGACTTTAGAAGAGACGCGTGTTGTTCAGGAAATGAATCGCGATCGTTTCGACGACCCGCCGATCACTCGAGTTGCTTATGACCACTTCGCCAACCAATGCCGCCGTCGTCTCCAGGCAGGTCAAGGCGAACGCGCGCTCGGAGTTCGACCGTTGGGCGCGGACGTATGACAAGTCGATCGTGCAGCGGCTCCTCTTTCAGCCGACTTATCGGATGTTCATGGAGGAGCTGTATCGCTGGCGGCGCAATGACACGGCGCCCTTCGACCTGCTCGACATTGGATCGGGCACGGGGACTTGGGTGGCCTGGGTGGCCGCCAGCGTGCTGCCGAGCCGCAGACTCGTGGGCCTTGACT
>CAYXEY010000084.1:11797-12686 GCA_964464105.1 uncultured Planctomycetaceae bacterium | reverse complement strand
CCGTTGAAAGAAAACACGAGCGTTGCCTTCCTGACGCCGGTGACTTCGTCAAAATCGTCATTGGAAGCAGCAACATTCTAAGGGGCGATATGAATAACGACGCGAGTATTAATACATCTGATGGGGGTCCATTCGGAGCGATCGCGCGTACGGCGTATCGGAATAACAGACAATTTATCTTGCGATTTCCGGTTGGCATGCGCGGCTGAGGCCTATACTCTTTCACCAACTCTGATAGAATGCCTCGGAGTTGCGTGATTCGAGCCACACCATGCGTATGCCCGTCCGGAGAATGCCATGCGGACCATTGTCGTATCCAACCGACTGCCGCTGGTTATCGAGTCCACTTCTACAGGGCTCGTGGCGCACCCCGGTTCGGGCGGGCTGGTCTCAGCGATGGAGCCGGTGCTGCGGCGGCGGCAGGGCATGTGGATTGGATGGCCCGGGCCGGTGCAGTGCGATGATCCAGCAGTTGTCAATCTGCTGAGCGATTTCGGCGAGCAGCGCGGCTTTCAATTCAGCCCTGTCTATCTCACCAAGGAGGAAGAAGAGGGGTTTTACCAGGGCTTCTGCAACGAAATCATCTGGCCGCTATTCCACGATCTACAGTCGCGCTGCAATTTCGTTCCTGACTATTGGACCGCGTGTCAGACCGTCACGAGAAAGTATGCGGATGTCGTCGAGGCGTCCGTTGATGCGTCCGATTTCATCTGGGTGCAGGATT
The DNA here is from genome assembly GCA_964464105.1 of uncultured Planctomycetaceae bacterium. Classification (GTDB taxonomy): domain Bacteria; phylum Planctomycetota; class Phycisphaerae; order UBA1845; family UTPLA1; genus CAYXEY01. The sequence goes on along the minus strand of CAYXEY010000084.1, from coordinate 11,962 downwards.
ATCACCTGATGTGCCTCGGTCGCATCTTGCGCGAGCGGGGCTTGCGCAATCGGCTCGGTTTTTTTCTGCATATTCCTTTCCCGCCTCCTGACATCTTCTGCAAGCTGCCGTGGCGGATTGAGATCCTTGAAAGCCTCTGCCATCATGACGTGATCGGGTTGCAGA
>CAYXEY010000084.1:0-11787 GCA_964464105.1 uncultured Planctomycetaceae bacterium | reverse complement strand
GCATTCGACGATTGATGCCCGGGGCGCGAATCCGCACGGCGGAGGGGCTGGTCGAATGCGAGCGCGGCCCCTGGTCAACAAAGATCGGTGTATTCCCAATCGGCATTGACTACGCGCAATACGCCGGCGCTGCCGCAAGCCGCGAGGTCACCCAGAAGATGCTCGAGATTCGCGGGGAAATCCCCGATCGGCAGATCATCCTCGGTCTGGACCGGCTCGATTACACCAAGGGCATTCCGCTTCGATTGAAGGCCTATGAACTGGCGCTCAAGCGCTATCCCGACCTGCAGCGCAACGTCACGCTGATCCAGGTCGTCGTGCCCAGCCGCGAGTCTGTGCAGGAGTATCAGGATCTCAAGGGACAGATCGAGCGCTTGGTCACGCAGATCAACGGAGAACTGACCCAGGGCGCATGGATTCCGATTCATCACGTGTTCCGCTCCATGACCTTTGAAGATCTGCTTGCTTACTACCGCGTGGCGGATGTTGCGTTGCTGACGCCGCTCAAGGATGGCATGAACCTCGTGGCGAAGGAGTATTGCGCCTGTCAGGTTGAAGGCGACGGCGTGCTCATCCTCAGCGAGTTCGCGGGGACGGCGGTGCAAATGAGAAAGGATGCCATCCTGGTAAATCCTTATGATCTTGACAGGGTGGCCTCGGCGATTCAATACGCCGTGTCTTTGCCGACGGAGAAGCGGCTTCTGCCGATGCGCCGGTTACGAAGCATTTCGCAGCGGCAGGATGTTTTCTGGTGGGCCGATCGTTTCCTGGAGGCATGCCGCGTCGTGGATGACTCGTCGGTGGGGGCCGCGGCCGCGGGTTGAGTTTGCGCGGGGGATGGGTTTGGCGAGGATGAGGGGTGGCCGAGACGCTTGAGACAAGACTGGATGAGATATCCCGGACGCCGCTGCTATTAGTGGCGACCGATTTTGATGGCACGCTCGCGCCCATTGTGACCGACCCTTCGGTGGCCGAGGCCGATCGCGAGGCAATTGTCGCATTGCGATCGCTTTCGGAAATGCCGCAGACGCACGTCGCGGTCATTTCGGGTCGCGCACTGGGCGATCTTTCAAAGCGCATCCTCGAACTGGATGAAGCCCATCTGATTGGCAGCCACGGCAGCGAATTCGAAGCGGGATTCGTGACCGCGCTGCCGGTCGATGCGGAGGGCCGTCTGGAAAAGCTCAAGCAATTCCTCACTGCAATTGCCGAGCAGCACGAAGGCTGCTGGGTGGAAATCAAGCCGGCGTCGCTGGCGTTTCACTACCGGCTCGCTCAGGAAGACGTGGGGCGGGCCGCTGTCGATTTGATTCAAGACAGCCATCGACATTGGCTCGGCGTCCACCTGCGGCATGGCAAGAAGGTGCTGGAGCTGAGCATCATCGAGACCAACAAGGGCGATGCCCTGCGGCGTATTCGCCAGCGACTCGGCGCCACCGCTGTGCTCTTTCTCGGCGACGACCTCACTGATGAAGACGCCTTTCGGACCCTCAGCGGGCCGGATGTCGGGGTGAAAATCGGCCCGGGCGAAAGCCTCGCCGCCTATCGCGGCGCTGATCACATTCAATCGGCGCGAATTCTCGCCCAGGTGGCCGAGCGACGCACTGACTGGCTGGCTGGCACCGATTGCACGCCCATCGAGCGGCATTCGCTGCTCTCCGATCAGCGGACCATCGCGCTGGTTGACGATCGGGGCCGAGTGGTATGGATGTGTCTGCCGCGCATCGACTCAGCCGCCATGTTTGCTCAATTGGTCGGCGGCCCGAACGCCGGGTATTTCGACATTCGTCCGGTCCATCCCGGCGACCCGGTCGGTCAGCGCTATCGCGGTGACAGCTTCGTGCTGGAAACGAAGTGGCCGATGTTCACCGTGACCGATTATCTCGAGTGCGGCAACGGGCGGCCCTTTCAGCGCTGCGGCCGGACCGATCTGGTACGCGTCATCAGTGGACGGGGGCGCGTGCGCGTGACTTTTGCGCCGCGGCTGGATTTCGGGCGAATCGAAACGCGCATGAACGTCGTAGCCGATGGCGTACAGATCGAGGGCACAATTGACCCGGTCATTCTGCATGCGCCGGGGATCACCTGGTGCATCGAGATGGAAGGACAGAATCAGACGGCTGTCGCGGAGTTTGACCTCGGCGATCAGCCGGTTGTGCTTGAATTGCGCTACGGCACAGCCAGCTTCGCACCCGATCCAGTGCCCGAGTCGTATCGCCGCGAACGAACCGAGCGATTCTGGTCCGGCTGGGCAGCGACGCTGCAATTGCCGGGCGTGGCCAACGATCTGGTGAAGCGCAGCGCACTGGTGTTGAAGGCGCTCACCTATGGACCGACCGGCGCGATCGCCGCGGCGGGCACGACAAGCCTGCCCGAGCACATCGGTGGCGTGCGCAATTGGGATTACCGCTTCTGCTGGCCTCGCGATGCGGCGCTTTCTGCCTCCGCGCTGATCCGCCTCGGTTCGACCGGACCGGCGATGAAGTTCCTCGACTGGTTGTTGGGCATACTCGACAACCAGGACTCCGCGACCTCGCTGCTCAGCCCGGTTTACACCGTTAGCGGAAAACACCTCGGGCCCGAAGCAGTGATCCCCGAGTTGACCGGTTATCGCGGAAGCCGTCCGGTGCGCATTGGCAACGCGGCGGCCAAGCAGATTCAGCTCGACATGTTCGGCCCGTTGGTGGACCTCGTTGCATCGGCGGCGGAGTACGGTGCCGCGATTTCGTCCGACCATTGGCGCATGGTGGAGATGATCGTGCAAGCGGTCGAATCGCGCTGGCGCGAGCCGGACCACGGCATCTGGGAAGTGCGCCGTCCGCGGCAGCATCATGTGCATTCCAAGGTGATGTGCTGGCACATGGTGGATCGGGCATTGGCCGCCGCGAAGTACATGGGATTTCGGCGGCCCGAGTGGGAACGGATGCGCGGCGATATTACGACAGATGTATTGGAAAATGGCCATCGAACGGACGTGGGTGCATACTGCTCGACCTATTCGGATTCCGAGCCCGACGCCGCGGCGTTGTGGGTCGGATTGAGCGGCCTGCTTCCGGCGAATGATCCGCGCTTCACGGGTACGATCGACCATGTGAATCGTATTCTGCGCAAAGGTCCGACCGTGCTGCGCTATCGCTACGACGACGGCCTGCCGGGCATGGAAGGCGGGTTTCATATCTGTGCCGGCTGGCTGGTCGAATCACTGCACATCGCCGGTCGCCGGTCGGAAGCACAGTCGCTCTTTAATGACATGATTTCCCTTGCCGGTCCAACGGGACTGCTGTCCGAACAATTCGACCCCGACAGCGGCAAGGCCTTGGGCAATCATCCCCAAGCGTATTCGCATCTCGCCGTGATCAATGCGGCCGTGCGGTTGGGCCAGGGAGACGCGAGTTCTGCCGCAACGCAGTGAAGACAAATATTTGAATATGTATTCGTTGTGGTCAGTCCGGCTCGCTGGGTGGCGGGAGGGCTGCGAGCGTTTGGAATTCCTAGCGAACATATATGGGTTGAGCTTGTCGGCGAAAGACGCGAAAAGGCCGAGGGCGTGGATCAACTCAAAGCCGTCGACCTCCACCGAAGGGGCCGCTATCCGATCGGCCGATAGTGATAATCCCGCTTCTGCGGCTTCCAGCCGGCGTCGGTGATGAGGCGGCGGATTTCGGGTTCGTTCAGGCGATAGGTCGCACCGGCGGCGCTGACCACGTTTTCCTCCATCATCACGCTGCCCATGTCGTTGGCCCCGAAGAAGAGGGCGAGTTGGCCGATCTTGGGGCCCATGGTCACCCAGCTCGACTGGATGTGTGAAATGTTGTCTAGATAGATACGGCTCAGGGCCAGCATGGTGAGGTATTCGTGGGCGTCGGCGAGGAGCAGATGCTTGCCGTCGTTGAGCGGGCGTCCTTTCACATTCTCAATCGGCAGCCGCTTCATTCTGCCAAGCGGGGTGTTCTCGGGCTGAAAGGTCCAGCAAATATATGCCCCGAAGCCACCGCCGTTGTTGCGTGCGAGCGACTCATCCTGCAACTCGCGCAGCAATCGCAAATGCTCCAGCCGCTCGTCGAGCGTCTCCATGTGTCCGAACATCATGGTGCTGCTGGTGCGCATGCCAATGGCGTGACATTGGCGCATCACTTCGAGCCATTCGTGCGTCAGCGTCTTGCCGTAGCCGATTTTTTTTCGCACACGGTCCGACAGAATTTCGCCGCCGCCGCCGGGCACCGAGTGCAACCCCGCCTCTTGCAGGCGCAGCAGAACGTCGCGGATCGGCATGTTGAAGATCTGGTGAAACGCAAAAATCTCCGGCGGGCTGAAGGCGTGTATGTGCACCGTCGGGTCGTTCTTGCGGATAAAACGCATCAAATCGAGATACCACTCGAAAGGCAGCCCGGCTGTGCCGTCGGCGGGCACCAGTCCGCCCTGCATGAGGATCTGCGTGCCGCCAATCGCGACGAGTTCCTCGATCTTGCGGCCGATTTGCTCGTAACTGAGTGTATACCCCTGTGGCAATTCCGGCCGTCCGGTGTTTACGCCCGGCACGTCGGCTTTGAAGTTGCAGAAGATGCACTTGGCGGTGCACCAGTTGGCGTAGTTGATGTTGCGATCGACGACGTACGTGCGGTAGTCCTGCGGATGCAGGCGATTGGTGATCTCGAAGGCCCGGCGGCCCAGTTCATGAATCGACAGATCGAGATACATCGATCGGACATCATCCACATCAATGCGCGAACGCGAAGATGTCGGCGGGGCGGCGAGCGTGGTCATGACAGCAGCCCGTGCCTTTCGCTCAGTGCGAAAAATCGATCCATGCCCAGGCGCATTTCGCTGGTCAGCGTGTAACGCATGATGTCGCGCAGGTAGGTGAGGGCCAGCGCAGGCGGCCAGCGGTGCTGAGGCGCGAATCGTGCGGCGATGACTTCCACATCCTTCACGCCCGCGTCGCGTGACGCTTCAAGCAGGGCGGCCGTCTCGGCATGGTCCCCGTTTCGTCCGCCGAACCAGGCCGCGAATACAAACGGCAGGCTGGTCAGGTGCTTCCACGCAGCGCCGAGGTCGACTTCGAAGCCGTATCCGCGCGGGGCCTCGCACACCACTTTGTCGCCGATAAGCAGCACGGCATCGGGCGGCGAAGCGTCCGACTTGCGATGCGGCTCCATCATCAGTGTGCGCCCATACATCTCGCGCCATATCACCTGCGCGAGAATGACCGAAGTGTGCGAATCGCTGTCGGCATGAAGCACTCGAATCTGGTCGGGCGGCACGCGCGAAAAGACGCGCACGGTCATCGTCTCGCCGTCGCTGGCGATGCAGGCGTTGGACACGCCGACGAGCGTTCGGCGATTGCGATAGAAGTCGACGATGGGCAGCAGGCCGACGTCGCAGGCGCCGTTGACCAGCATCTCGGCCAGGCGGCTGGGCACGGCTGGATGCAGCGTGATGCCGGGGTGGTCCAAAAGTCCCGCGGCAAGCGGTCGGGCGTTCAGGAATGATACGATCCCGAGCCGGCAGGCGTTGGACAGGGGTTTTGACGACGCAGCGGCGTCGGGTTCGGCCAGGGTTGCATCCATCAACCGGAGTATATTGGCTTTGCCAGTGAGGCCACAACGCCCGCCGGTGGGGCGTCACAGCTTTCATCGCGGTTGAAAACGGGCCGCCACGAGAGTTTCAGGTGCAACAAATCCGATGAATCTGGGTATGCTGGGGTGAGTTCGCCCTCGCCCGAGACCCGCTTCGGAGACGCACGCACATGGATTCCACCAACGAGCCCCGAGTAGACATCATTGTCGCCATGATCGATCTGGTCTTCAACGGCCTGAGCGTGATCAACAACCTGATCGTGTCGCAGCTATCGGATTGGTTTCAACAGTTCTTCGACGCGCTGTTTGCAATGTTGCCGTAGCGGTCGAGCGTCGTGTCGATGCGTAGTGGAACCCGACGAACGCATTCCGACCTTTCAAATGCAGTTTCCGGTCAGCACGCAATTAACAAATAGACTAATGTCGCGTCCATCGGTGGTATTGTCAGCATCCATGTCGGTCGAATAGTGTTCGCAGGCGTCAAGCGTGGACGGATTCAGCAGCGACGTTACAAACGGCGATACATCCGCGGGCGAGATCACCTGGTCGCAATTCAAGTCGCCTCGCGGACACGCCGGTCCCCAGCGGGCCCAGTACGCCGAGACGTTTCCACCGGCATTGAAGAAGTACCCGCCGGCGACAAGTTCGCCTTTGCAAACCGTCAAGTCACGAACATAGCCATCGAGGCCGGTACCAAGCTTGGACCAGTTGAGCCCGTCCCATTGCGCGATACGGTTGGCTTGCAGACCGGCGACCGACGTGAAATAGCCGGCCGCGATCAGTTTTTTGTTGTAAACCGTCATGGTATAGGTCGTGTTATTCATGCCTGTGCCGACAGCCGACCAGGATGTGCCGTCCCATTGGGCGATGTAGGCGATGTCGAAGTTACCTTCGGTGGCCCAAAAAGTACCACCGGCAAACAGACGCCCGTCATACACGGCCAGGGAGTAGACCGTGGAGTTCATTCCGGCGCCAAGAGGCGACCAATTCGTACCATCCCATTGGGCGATATTGTTTGCGCTGTTTCCGTCAGCGGTTAGAAAATCGCCGGCGGCAATCAGTTTTCCGTTGTACTCCGTAAGCGCGTAGACCGTGCCTCCCGGCGTCATCCCGTTCCCCAGCGCGGCCCAGCTGGTTCCATCCCATTGCGCCACGAGGTTCGCGGTGAGTTCGCCGACATTGAGGAACTGCCCGCCGGCAATGAGTTTTCCGTTGTATTGGGTCAGTGAATACACCGTGTTGGTGTTGAATTGGTCGTGGTTCATGCCGTCGCCAAGGGGGAACCATGCGGTCCCGTTCCACCTGGCAATTTTGTAAGCGCTGATTCCGCCCGCCGTGTCAAAGAACCCGCCTGCGATCAGGTCGCCGTTGTAGACCTCCATGGCATCCACGTAGGGTGTGAAGACACCGCCGCTCACCCCGGTGCTCAGGGGCAGCCAATGGGTTCCGTTCCATTGAGCGATACGATTGATCTCAGTCTGACCCACGGCGGTGAAGTAGCCTCCCGCCACGATCGTGTTGTTGTAATTGGCCACTGCGAGAATGTAATTGTCCATTCCAGCGCCCAACGCGACCCAGGCATCGGCATACCAGCGCACCACGAAGTTGGCCGGTGTAAAAAAATCGGCGCCAAAAACGCCGCCGGCTGTGAGCCGATCGTTGTATACAATGAGCGTCTCAACGGTGCCGCGCAGCGCCGTTCCGATGGAAGTCCAGGTCGATCCATTCCATTTCTTGACACAATGGAAAAATACGCCGTCTGCCGTGCTGGATTCGCCACCGGCCACAAGTTCGCCGGCATACACCGCCAGGCTGTGTGCAGGTCGTACGAGGCCGGCTCCGAGGGCCGCCCATTGAACGCCGTCCCATTGGGCGATGTGCTCCGCGGACACTCCACCCGCGGACTCGAAATCCCCGCTCACGATTAGTTTGTTGCCATGAACCGTCATGGAATACAGCGGGCCGTCGACTCCGCCGCCAAGCCCGGTCCAGTTGGTTCCATTCCACCGGGCGATGGACTGGGCAGGCACACCACCCACGGCGCTGAACTGTCCGATTGCAATCAGGTCGCTACCAAAGACCGTCAGAGCAGACACACTGCTGCCGTTGGTCACGCCGGCGCCGATGGACATCCACACGGCGCCATCCCATTGCGCGAGACGACTCGCCGCGACAGCGCCAGCCGAGTTGAAAAGCCCACCGACGACGAGCCTGTTGTTGTAGACAGTCAAAGCCTTGACATCACCGTCCACGCCGGCGCCCAACGGAAGCCATTCCTTTTCGCCCATTCGTGCAATATGGTTTACAACGGCACCGTCGGCTGTGGTGAATTCGCCGGCCGCGATCAGGGCGCCATTGAAGACAGTGAGAGCACGAACTGCACCGTTCATGCCGTTCCCCAGGGCAGTCCAATTCAACCCGTTCCAAACTGCGATGTTGTTGGCGGGGGTGTGCCCGGCCATTGAGAATGAGCCGCCCAATACGAGCACGGGCACGCCCGGCCCTTCTCCGTCCAGATCCCAATTGACCGAGGCATAGACGGGGCCGTTCGTGCCGGGAATTCCCTCGCCCGCCCGCCAGCTGTAGGAGCACTGCCCGCGTGCCGGCATTGCGACAGCGATTGTGATCAGGCCCGCGGCCGCCAGAGTCAACGGTTTTGCTGAGTGCATTGTGCCTCTCCCTTGCCGTTTTTATTCCTGAGAATTCCCCCCTTCATAATCGAGAAGAACTCAGAATGTCAATTTATTTGGCGGTGAAATTGGATTTTGTTCTGAGAAAATTGCCTGCGAGATTGGCAATATCTGAAATTGGGAAAGGGTTCGCCTTGCTCTTGAATCTGCTTTACGGTATGTCGTCTTTTCGCCCGTCGCGGCGATGGCCCCTCTCATCATATAGACTCAAGTCGCAATCAAGCAGCCATTTGGTCGTGGTCACGATCTGTCCGGTGTGGAAGGCGAAATGCTCGACGACGTGATAGATGGCCTCGAGGCCGGTCACGCGATAGGCTTGAATGGCGTAAGTCTTGTCGAGACTCGCGGCGCCCAGGTTGTTGAGCACCTCGGTGGAGGCGTTCAGTGTCTCTCGGAGTTTTTCGAGCAGACCCTCCGCGGGCATCGGCTCGCGGTGGTCGAACTCGCCCTGGCGATCGCGCTCGATCGGCCGGCCGGCAATGCCCCCGATCAGCCATTGGGTGACGTTTCCGCGAAGGTGGAGCAGCAGGTTTCCGACGCTGTTGCTGTTCCCATTGGGTCGATACCACAATTGTTCGAGCGAGAGCATGCGGGCGCAGCGGGCGATCTGGGCAAAATGGTCGTCGAGCTTGCGGACGGAATAGCGGATGAAGGTATCGGCGAGCATCTCAGGGATGATACCCGTGACTTTGACTCACATTCCATTATATTATTAGGGGCGAAGGGCGCACTTTTCGGATTTGACCTATGCAAGACATCCCAAAGCGAATTGTGACCGACGAGGACATGCAGCCCATCGCTGTACAGATCGAGTATCAGGATTGGCTCAAGATTCAGAAGCTGTTGGAGCTGAACGATAGCGAGCCGCTGCAGAGCGACCTCTCGCGCCATATTGGCCGCCTCGATTGGCCGGTGGACGGACTCGAATATCAGCATGAGGCAAGGCGCGAATGGGAATGAAGTGTGTGTGGGATACCAACGCGCTGATATACCTCCAAAAGGGTCTTGTCGCGGGCCCGTTGCCGCAGGGACAACACTTCATATCGATCATCACGGAAATGGAATTGCAGTCGTTCGCCGGACTGACCGCCGAACAGGATCGCGCCTTGCGCGAGTTGCTGTCAGATATGCGGATCGTGACCATCAACAACGAAGTGAAGCGCGAGACAATTCAACTTCGCCGAACCCGGCGACTTCGGTTGCCAGATGCCATCATCGCAGCCACGGCCCTTTCACTCGACGCAGAACTGATCAGTAATGATGCCATTTTTCGGTCGATTCCGCGGCTGAGATCACGACCCTTGCCGCTGAAGGGCATCAGTCCCGCGGCGGGCCAGTGACGAACTGACGATGGCCGAAGGCCGACGACTGAGGACTTCATCACTGACAACTGACATCCGACAACTGACCACTCCCATCGGTCTCATCGCCGGCGAAGGTGAATTTCCATTTCTGGTTGCGAGAGGGGCACGGAAGGCCGGCCGCCGCGTCGTCGTTGTGGGCCTGAGAGGCTCTGCCGACGCCGCGCTGCGCAATGAGTCAGACGTCTATTACGACGCCGGCGTCGCCCGTCTGGGCCGCTGGATTCGTGTCTTTCGCCGCGAAGGCGTGCGCGAGGCAGTCATGGCCGGTCGCGTGGTCAAGGCCAAGGCGGCGGGACTGTCATTCTGGGGGCAGATGTGGGCCTACCTGCCGGACTGGAGTAGCATGCGGCTCTGGCTGTTTCGCGTGCAGGATCGGCGGAATGACACGCTGCTGAGCGCCGTGGCCGACGCCATGGCCGAAAAGGGAATCACCTTGATTGACTCCACCGCCTATTGCGCTGACGCACTGGCCGAAGAGGGCACGCTGACCAGCACGGGGCTCTCCGCGACGCAGCGAGCTGATGCCGATCTCGGATGGCACATAGCCAAGGAGATGGGCCGGCTCGACGTGGGCCAGTCGGTGGCGATCAAAGACAAGGATGTCATTGCGGTCGAAGCCATTGAGGGCACCGATCGCATGATTGCGCGGGCCGGAGACCTATGCCGCTCCGGCGGATGGGTGCTGGTCAAGACCGCCAAGCCCAGGCAGGACATGCGCTTCGATGTGCCCACCATCGGCGTCAACACGGTTGAGAATGTTCACCGAGCCGGCGGCCGGGCCATCGTCATCGAAGCCGGCAAGACGCTGCTGCTGAATCGCGAGGCGACGATCGCCGCCGCCAATCGCCTGGGCGTTGCTATTGTCGCGAAATCAGATTCAGCATCGCTAACGGCTAACAGCTAACGGCTAACGGCTCTTCCCATCATTCCGGCCATTCGCCATTGCTGCTCAAACAACGCACCTGTCCCGCCTCGCCGCCGGTCGGCTTGATGATCATCCAGTTTCGCACCCGGTTCGGCGTTGTTTCGCTCTGGGCCCACCAGACGCCGGCCTTGGGGATGATGACGATCAGCCGATCGTTCCACAGTCCCGATTCCCGCAACAGCCGGACCTCCGTCGACGAGATCAGCGGCGTGATCTGTTGAAAGTAGCGTGTCGACTGTTCGAATGGGCAGGTCGGGCAAAGCGTCTGTTGCGACCAGAGCTCGACCTCCAGGCCCACGCCCGATGCCGGGTAGCCTTCGAAGTCAGTGGTCATAAAGACAATCGGCAATACACCGACCGTGGCCATGGAGTTTGCCGGCGGCAGATCCGTGAGATTCGCGATGATCGGAGCCGCTCCTGTGCCCGTCAGCGGAAGATAGCACGTGCGTATCAAGCCGCCACTTGCTTTGGCGGCAGTGAGCACGCTGCGAACCGCCGGCAGCCAGTCCATGCCGTTCACGTCGAACGTCGTGTTGCCGCTGCCCCAGCCAAAGGAGGTAAGGGCGGACGCCATGGCCGTCATCTGTCCCGCGGCATCGCCGGCCAGGGATTCCCCGGTCAGCGGCACGGACAGGACAAACGAGTTCTTGAGATCGGAAACCGAGGGATCGTTGCTCGGGGCGACCCCGTTTGCCGGCGAGCTGCCGTCCGGAATTGTGTCGCCGTTCGGGTCGACGTTGTCGGTCAGCGCATCTTGATTATCAGGCACTGCCGGTGCTGCGCCGCAGCCGCATGTCAGGATGCCGAACGATGTGACCAGAAACGCGAAACCGCCAAGTCTTCGAAATGTCATGTGATGTTCCCCCGTTCACCCCGCGGCGCCGTCCCGGCGGCACGCGCGACCCGTGTGTGAAAAAACTACACCGGGAACGCGCGAAGGCAAATCTTTTGTCGATTTTTGGAACACGGACGTGGATCGGCATGTTGCATTCGGGCAACACTGTTGCTTGCCTGCCGGACTGTGCCGGTTATGGGAACGACTCAAATCGGTTATCGGAAGCGATCAGAGCTGTCAGCCAGTCGTCCGCTGTGGCGGAGGAGCGACGAGGCCGCCGAAAGCGGCGCTAAGCAACAAGACTGATCAAAACTGATGCGGCAAGGATTAGTGCCTTGTTGAAGTGCGAATTGTGTCGCATGGGGGGGAGGAAGAAGGGGGATCAGACGGAGAAGGT
>CAYXEY010000083.1:0-12733 GCA_964464105.1 uncultured Planctomycetaceae bacterium | reverse complement strand
TCCGTTTGCGATGGCCTTCTCGACCGGCTCGGCCGGCGTGCCATACATATTCCCATACACCTCGGCCCATTCCAGCAGGCCGCCGCTCTCGCGGAGATTGATGAACTCCTCCGGGGAGATGTAATGATAGTCCCGGGCATTCGTCTCACCCGGACGCGCCTTGCGCGTCGTCACCGACACGCTGAATTCACCGTTCAGCAGCTTGCAGAGCCGATGGCAGATCGTGGATTTTCCCACGCCGCTCGGCCCGCTGATCACCATCACCCGTCCACGTTTCCGTTCGCCCGCCATGGCACCGATGGATCCTTCGCGTCAAAACCAGGAGGCTGCCGCACAATCGCCTCCTTGATTACGTCACTCCACGTTCTGCACCTGCTCCTTGATGCGATCGATCGACGCCTTGATCTCGACGATATGCCGGGCGATCTCAACGTCGTTCGCCTTGCTGCCGATCGTATTCGCCTCGCGGAGCATCTCCTGTGTCAGAAACTCCAGCTTGCGTCCGGCTTCTTCTGGCGCCTTGGCCAGCGAGTCGAACTGCTGCAAATGGCTGGCCAGCCGGGCGATCTCTTCATTCACGTCGCAGCGATCCGCGAAAATGGCCACCTCGCGGGCCAGCATGTCTTCGTCAATCTTGATTTTCGCGGAGGCAAGCAGCTCCTGCACCCGCGACTTCAGCTTGGCATGATAATCTGCCACCACGCGGGGCGATCGGTCCTGCACGGCGGCAAGCCCGCGGCGAATGACGTCGAGCTGGGCCATCAAATCCACCAGCAGCGCACGGCCCTCGGCCTCGCGCATCTTGCTGAGCCGATCAATGGCCTGAAGCGTGAGCCGCTCGATCGAGGCCCATTGTGTCGCTCGCATCGACTCGTCGAGGTCAGGAGGCTGGCAGACACCAGGCAGTTCAAGCAGAAGTGCCAGGTCGATCCTGGACGAGCCATCGCCGCCGGCCGCTTCGCGAAGCTGGGTGACGTAGTGGGCAAGGGCGGCCTTGTTGATCGAATAGGCCGACGCCGGCGATTCATCCTTGGTTCTCAACGAGTAAGTCACGCTGCCGCGGCCAAGCTTATTACGCAGGATCTTGTCGACTTCCGTCTCAAAGAGCTGGAACTGCTCGGGCAGCTTGATGGACGCCTTGAAGTAGCGATTGTTCAGGCTGCGAATTTCCACGCGGTAAGTGATGCCGTTCTCGGCAGCCTGCGCGTCGCCATAGCCTGTCATGCTGTGAATCATGCCGAACCATCCGGCCGTCGAAGCGAATCGAGGCCTAAGAAAACACCCGCACCTGAATCCAATCGCCCATTGAGAGGAGCTGCGGCTCGCTCAATTACGGTGTCGGCGGCGTCGATTCAGACGGCGCCGGTGGAGTCGATGACGTTGAATCTGCCGGCGGATTCGTTGAGGCCGGCGGCGGCGTTGGCGTCGGCGTCGGTGCCGCGGTTGTCGGTGGGGGTGTCGACGGCGGGTTGGACGAGACCGGTGGTGGAGTCGGAACTGGATCCGGTGTCGTCGCCGGTGCGACCGGCTGGGGCGTCGTCGCCTTAACAGGCTCAAATGCAAAGTTGCCAATGATGGCCAGCAGCATGAACACGCCGGTCAATCCAACCGTCAGCCATGTGAGGAAGTCGCCGGTCTTGGTGCCGAAGGCTGAATGTCCACCGACGCCGCCGAAGGCGCCCGACAAACCGCTGCCGCGATTCTTCTGCAGCAGGATCAGCCCGATCAGCAGCAGCGAAACCAGTACGAAGACAAACGACAGGGTAACCGTCCAGAACGTAGCAAGGATCATGACTTAATTCTCACGCGCTTTGCGGCGCAATCAACGCTGCGCCTTTGCCCGAATGCATGCCGTAATAATGGCGGCGAAGTCCGCCGCGACGAGGCTCGCGCCTCCCACCAGGGCCCCATCTACGTCGGGGCATTTCATCAAATCAAACGCATTGTCCGGCTTCACGCTGCCGCCGTATTGAATCCGCACGCTGTCAGCGGCGAGTTGTCCGAACTGCTCGCCCAGGAGGGTACGAATGTGAGCATGGGCCGATTGGGCCTGCTCCGTCGTGGCATTGCGGCCCGTGCCGATGGCCCAGACCGGTTCGTAGGCGACAACGGTCTTTTGCACTGCCGCGCCATCCAGTCCTGCAAGGCTTCCTGAAATCTGCGTTGCAAGCAGGGCTTCGGTCTCGCCTGCGTCGCGCTGAGCGAGCGTCTCGCCGACGCAGACGATGGGCGTCAAGCCTGCTTTGAGTGCTGCCCGGCATTTCAGCGAAATCAGCGCATCGTCCTCACCGATCACGCGGCCATTCACCTTGCCGCCGATGGTGTGTCGCCGCTCGCTATGGCCGAGGATGACATACCGGCAACCCGTCTCGCGGATCATCTCCGCAGACAACTCACCCGTGAATGCTCCCTTGGTCTCATGCCAGCAATTCTGGGCCCCGACGCCGATGCTGCTCCCGGCGGCCGCCTGGACGATTCCGAACAAATAGACCGAGGGCGGCATGACCGCCACGTCGATTGCGGGATCGCTGTGCAGCGCGCGAAGGCTCGACACCAGCGCCAGGCCGGACGCCATGTCGAGATTCATCTTCCAGTTGCCTGCAACAAACGGCGTCCGCACGTAAACAGCTCCAATATCTCGTCAGGCGGGGGCCAACCGAGAGGTTCCGAGATGCGTCGGAAATGACATCGTTCCGACGCCCGCGGTAGAACCCAGCAGTCGAATCGAAAACTGTGATTCTGTCAAGGTCGATGTGGCCGATCGTGGGTGCTTGGGACCTGCCTGTCCCCAACGGAAGTACGGACTGGGCCGTAGGTTATGGTGTGAGTTTGGGTTGCGGTCCTGTTTCCGGCGGCCCGACGGCGGTGCCACCGGCGGGTATCGAAAGTTGATCCAATGCAACCTGCGCCGGCACGCAATCAGGCCTGATGGCAAGGGCGGTCTCGAATTCCCTGCGTGCCTCGTCCAGCCGACCCGCTGCTTTGAGGGCCAGGCCCAGATTCACCCGGGCCTCGACTGAGTGTGGCCTGATGGAAACCGCGTTTTGTCCCATCTGGACGCTCTCATCGGTACGCCCTAATTGCAGCGCGGCGGCACAAAGGTTGGTGTAGGCCTCGACGTTGTTGCTGGACAATCTGATTCCGTAGAGGGCGGCGTCACGGGCCTCGGCGTACTGCCCGGTCTCCATGAAGGCGCCGCTCAGGTTCGTCCACGCGCGCGGATTCTCCAGGCCGCCATCGCGAAGATTGGCCCGCCAGAGGGTTACCGGATCGGCGTATTCGGTGTTTCGTTGAAGGGTGCGAACAGTCAGCGCCGCCGTGGCTATGGCGCAAAGTGACGAGAGGGTCGCCGCGACGCTCGTCGGCCGATTGACCAGCGCGCGCATCAGCAACCACCGCAAAGCGAGTACGACCAGAAGCACGATCGGCGCGAGCGGCAGGTACATACGATGTTCGAATGCGGCATCGAGTATGGGATACACGCTTGAGGTTGGCGAGAGCAATAAGAAGAATGCGACTGCGGGCAGCGCTGCGGCGGGGCTGCGAAACCAAACGACCAACGTCAGTGCAAGCAAGGCCGCCATGACGGTAATTTGAATCGCCGAATCTCGCCAGGATGAACTGATGGGCCAGTTGTAATCGAGAATGAGCGGGTCGGGCCAGAATGACATTCGTAAATAATGAAGGATGACCTCCGCCTGGGTGCGCAGGTAGGCGATGGGTCCGAAGGGAAGTGCGGCGCCGGCGGACTCGGGCCGCGGCGAACCCGCCAGGAGCCAGCCGAGAACGCACCAGCTTGCGAATAGGCCGATGTAGAACCCGCGGCGGCTAGCAAATGCGCCGCGAAACGACGGGGCATAGTGCGCGCGATCGATCAACAGCACCATCAGCGGGGCCGTGACCATCACTTCCTTACAGGCCATGCCGGCAAAGCAAGACAATACGCTGGCCAGGCGCCATGCCGCGGGACGAGCGGCGGTCATGCTCCGCGTGAATGTATACAACGTTAGAAGATAGGCGAGGCCGCACAGCGACTCGGCCCGCTGCACAATGTAAGTCACGCTCTCGGTCTGCAGGGGATGCACGGCCCACAGGACGGCGACAAGTGCGGCCAGCAGGTCAGCGTCGGCATCGAATCTCGCACCCAATGTTTGCGCCCTTAAGAGCCTTCGGATCAGACCAAACAGGGTCAGCGCTGCGGCCGCGTGAATCGCGAGGTTTACGAGGTGATAGCCGCGCGGCGATATTCCGTGAATCGCATAGTTAATGGCAAGTGACAGGTTTACCAGTGGCCGCCCTGCGACGGAGGTTTCGCGTGGCGGCTGAAGCGCGCGCCACGGCGGCCAGAGCGACTGGATGCTGGCATTGTTGTGAATGGCGTCGAGATCGTCGAAGAGAAAGGCGCCGTCCAGGCTGTTGTAAAACGCGACGAGCGTCGCCAGCAGAACAATCAGCCCCAAGAGTTGCGGACGGGAAAGGCGCGGCGATGTCAGGGCCGTCGGGGGCATGTCAGTGCTTGAAGTGCCGCGTGCCTGTGAAAATCATGGCGACGCCGCGCTCGTCGCATAGGGCAATGGTCTCCTCGTCACGTTTAGACCCGCCTGGCTGAATGAGCGCGGTGATGCCGGCGTCTATCAGGATGCCGGGGCCGTCGCGGAAGGGGAAGAAGGCGTCGCTTGCGGCCACCGAGCCGGCCAATTTCTCGGCGTGCCCATTTTCCTTGGCCAGCCACGTTGCGATGCGGCAACTCATCACCCGCGACATCTGCCCCGCGCCGTTGCCAATGAGCATGCCGTCCTTGCAAATGGAAATGGCGTTGCTCTTGGTGTGCTTGGCGATGAGCCAGGCCAATCTCAGGTCTGATATCTCAGATTCGGTCGGCTGTCGCTTTGTCACGACCTTCCACTGATTTTCGTTAAGGCCGAGAAGGTCTGGAGATTGCACGAGCATGCCGCCAGTGATGGTCTTGTATTCAAGCGCCTTCGCGTCGGGTTCCTCGCTGATATCGCCGACAGCGAGCAATCGGACGTTTGTGCCCCATTTCTTCTTCGCACGAATGACTTCGACGGCATCTTCCTCAAACCATGGCGCGACCCAGACTTCGACAAAGAACCCGCCTGCCCCCGCGGCCTTGCCGAAACGGTCATAGGTCTCCATTACCACTTCGGCGAAGTCCTTGGTCACTGGAAAATTCACAGCCAGAATGCCGCCCATGGCGGCATTGGGATCGCCGACGTAGGCGCGGCGGTAGGCGTCGAGCGGATCGTCGGAGACGCCGACGCCGCAGGCGTTTGTGTGCTTAATGAAAACGCATATGTTACTGGTGTCACCTTGTGGGACCGAAGCTCGACTTAATTCCGCGCATAGTTTCAAGGCCGAATCAGCGTCGAGATAGTTGTTGCAGGACATCTTGTCCTGGCAGATGTCGGCTGAATCGGCAATCGTTAAACTCATAAATCCAGCTTCATCGTCGTTATCGAGAAGTTTGCATTCCTGGTGTGGGTTCTCGCCGTAGCGAAGCGGTCCCCAATTCGAGAATTCCAGAAACCGGTGCTGCAGCATTTCATTCTGCACATCCGGAGAGGAAATCCAGGAGGAAATCGCAATGTCGTAACGAGTGACGTCGAGGAACGCTTCGATGGCACCTACCATCATCCGATCGCGCGTGTCTGCACCGACGTCGCCCCGAAGCGTTTCGAGAACAAAGTCATACCGCTTCATTGAAAACACAAAGACATGTCGATGATTCTTCGCCGCCGCGCGCAGCAAACACGGCCCGCCAATGTCGATCATCTCGATCGCATCTTCAAACTTGCAATTCGGATCGGCGATCGTCTTTTCAAACGGATACAGATTCACCACCACCATGTCGATCGGCTGGATGCCGTGCTCGGCGAGCTGGCGCATGTGCTCGGGGTTATCGCGGTCGGCGAGGATGCCGGCGTGAATATTGGGGTGAAGCGTTTTCACCCGGCCGTCGAGCATCTCGGGGAAGCCGGTGACGGTCTCCACCATGGTGACGGGGATGCCGGCGTCTTTAAGGTGCTTGGCCGTGCCGCCGGTGGAGATGATCTCGATGCCGAATTCGTCCACCAAAGCGCGGGCGAACTCGGTGATGCCGGTCTTATCGTAAACGGCGATGAGGGCGCGACAGATGGCGGTGGTCGGCATCGAACGATCCTGCTGATAGACGGCTGCATCGAAAATGAAAGCGGCCGGCTCGCACTCAAGGCAAGCCGGCCGCTAGGTTACAGTCTCGACGCCGTTTCGCAATCAGCGGGAATCAACCGCCGCCGCCACCGGTGTCGTCATCATCATCGTCGTCGCTGGAGCCGCCCTGATCGTTCTCCATGTCGCCGCCGCTGTCATCGTCATCATCATCGCTCGACGCCTCGGGCTTTTCTTCATCCTTCTTGTCGGCATCGTCTTCGGCGGCGGGCTCGTCATCCTTGGGAGCCGCCTCGTCGTCGGACGCCGCCGGCGCAGTCTCCTCTTCGTCTGACTTGGGCTCGTCGGCAGGTTGAGTGGTGGGCTCTTCAATAGCCCGATCGCGCGGGCTGCGGAGCCAGTCGTCCATCAGATAGCTGTAGCGCCCCAGGCGGGAGGGTGGTTCGGGCTTCCGGGCGGTTTCTTCGGAGCGCTTCTTGGCAGCCTCCTTGCGATCCGCTCCCATCTTGGCGTAGACCTTGGCAGCTCGATCGTCCTTCAACACGGCGGCCAGCTGCGCCGGCTTGAGCGGCTCAGCCGACTTGGGTCGTGCACAGAGCAAATCGCCGAGGCGCGAGACGAACACCATGGCCTGATCGGATCGCGACGCCGCGGCAAACGAAAAGACCATCGTCGAAATGACGCCCGACTCTTTGCCGGTCTGTGGATCAATTGCCACAAGCCGGCCAACTTCGCCGGGCATGCCGCTCCACAGATAAGCGGTGTTTTCGCTCTGCATCAGATAGCGACCGCCTTCGGGGCGATGCCATTTGATCTTGCCGGTCTCAACATCCAGCGCATACAGTCCGAAATCGGGCACTTCCTGATAGACCTGCCCATCTGTCGCAATCGGCTTGGCCGCCAGGGGCATGTCCATGCGCTCGCGCCACTGGCGGATGCCGGTTTCGCGCTCGAGGCAGTAGAGCGATCGATCGCTCGAGGCAACGAACACGTGCTTCGGCGTCACTTCCAGATCAGCGAAGACCGCACCCTCGGTCTGGAAGGTCCAGTTCTTGATGCGATCGTTCTTCGTGCAGGAGACGACGAGGCCGTCCTGTCCGGCGTAGTAGAGGTCATTCTTCACCAGCACCGGCGTGCTGGTCACGGTTCGCGGCGTGCGCACCTCCCAGTGCTCGAACCCCGTCAGGATCTCAAGGCAGTAGAAGCGGGCATTGGCGGCGCCGAAGAACAGCCGTGTTTCGTCGGCGACGGCGGCCGAGGCGGGGGCAAAGGGCAGTCGCACCGCCTTGAGCGGCAATACCAGCTCGGCTCGCACGCGATCGCCAATCTGAGCACGACGGGCCTGCTCGGTGAGCGTCAGGCGTCCCTTTGAATATCGCGGCATGACTTGCGTGATCTTTAGGGTCGCCAGCGGAATTGAGTCGGGTCGTATGCCGTCACCGCGATAGACATTCAAGGTCTCGCCGCCGAACAGCCCATGAAGCTGGCCGACGTTGATCTCGGCATCATCATGCTGGACGTCGATGATGACGCCGCGAATTGAACGCGGCTCGCCTTTGGATTCGCCGGTCGCGCGATCAATGACGCGAACATCGCCGGGCGTGCTGAACAGAACATATTCCGGCGAATGAGTCGGACCGCGCACGGTCTGATCCGGCTCAGCCAGCGGCCGGCTCCAGCGTTGCACACCGGTGAGCGCATGCACGGCGAAGACGCGGTTCTGATCGGTGAGTACGTAAAGGTTCTCGTCGAGCAATGAAATGCGTGAAACCATTTCATTGGGACGAAGCAACAGCTTTCCATCCCAATAGCGCCGCGCGCCGAGCTTCTCGAGTTCGGCGCGGGGCAGCAGATCGGCGCTGACCGTGCCGGCGAATGAAAACAGCGTCAGGCAAAAGCAGACGAGGCGTGAAGTCGATCTCATGAACATGCTCTTTTCCGGGCCTGCGACCGCGACGAGGTTGTCGGGGCGAGGTCCATGCGGCGAGTGTTTGCGGCCTGGCTCGCAGCGGCACAAACGTCGTTGATGCGGCCGGTTTGGCGGCCGGGGCGGGAACTCTACGACGACCGGCCGATTCCCTCAAAGTCGGACCCGTCGTGTGCTTGTAATTTAAGGGGCATTCGCGGTGGGGGTCAAGGAATTGGAGCCAATGTTGGCCGAGGTATTCGCCTGGAACGAAGGCGCCCGGCCGATAACGCCCCGCCGCGAATTGTCTGCCGCGCCGGCTGGAAATCTCAGTGCCGGCCCTTGCAAAACCGCCGCCGGTTGCGGATAATCACGAGGGTGATGGGTCGGCGCAGTTCGGCCCAACAGACCCGCCGGAATCCTCTTCCGGCAAGCGAGTCACGACTCGCTGGGGACGTGCGGCGAAGAGCCGACAGCACGGCCTACCATGGGATGGTGAACACAAAGACGGGGCCGCTTCCACACACCCGGCCCGCGTCACAAACACGCAGTCAGCGGAGGTTACTCTCGTGAGCGTCCTGACCAAGGTTTTTGTCGTGTTGCTCGTTGTATTCTCCATCGCATTGTCGATGCTTGTCGTCGCGGCCTTCGCACGACAGGAAGACTGGCGCGGTTCGGCAATTCACTGGCAGGAAGCCGCTCTGACCGAGCAGGCCAAGGCCCGAACCTACGCCGCGAATATGCAGGTCGCCCAGCAGCAGGCGCTCGATCAGCACCGCCGCGACTCTGAGCAGTTGAACGACCTGAACACACAGATCGCGACCATGAGCGGCAAAGTTGGCGAGCTTGAGCGCAATCTCGCCGAGGCCCAGAACAAGCTCTCGTCCGAACAGGGCACCGTCGCCACGCTCTCCAATGCGAATCAGATCGTCACGGCCCTGCTCGACAGCGAGCGCGGCTTTTCCGAGAAAATCCGCAATCGCAACAGCGAACTTGAGAAGCGCAATGTCGATTTGAATGACCGCGTCAAGGAACTGACCACCAACGTGGCCATGGCCTCGGCCCAGGTTCGGGCCTTGCAGCAGCAGATCACTGGATTTGATGAGAATCGCCGCGCTGATGCCGGCGTCGCCCCGGCGACCCAGATTCCCGGCGAGACCGCGATCGTCGAGGCCCATGTCCCGAACGTGACCGTTTCTTCCGAGACGCCGATCAGCGCTCCGGTTCGCGGCGCGATCACCAAGGTGCAGGGCAACTTGGCCAGCCTTTCGGTCGGTTCCGCTGACGGCGTCGTGCCGGGCATGAACTTCCTGGTCTATCGCCGCTCGGGCAGCAAGCCGCAGTACCTGGGCACGATCAAGATTACCCGGGTGAACGCCAATGAGTCGGCCGGCACGATCGAGCAGTCGGAAGGCGCCATTCAGCCAGGCGACACTGCCCGCGACGAGGCCAGCCTGGCCATGCGGCGGTAAGCCGCCCGTAGGCGTTCGAATTGTCTTTTGGAGTTGTTTTGGACCCGAATCAGCCGCACAGTCGCTGGAGTGATCCGTATGGCCGGCATACCCTCAGGCTTCAAGGCGCCCCGAGCCCGCGCTGAAAACGACCTCTACACCGCCATGGCGGCCATCGCCTTCACTTTTGTGTTGGCGGCGATTGTCTTCGTCATCATCCGCAGCAACGACCTCTTCGGCACCCCATTCCCGGGTTTCAGCAGCTGACACCAGCGCCGCATCAAGCGATTGCCTGACGCTGAAGCTCGCGGGCAAAACTCCGCATTCATCCAAACATTTCACAATTAATAATCCGCGCAACAAACAAGCGTGACGCCGCGGCGTACGCTTGTTAGAATCCCGACCCACAGGGACGATGGGACGATTCGGCGTCAATGCGCCGGCCAATCGCAACTTGGTCGAATCATCTCCAACGGAAGGACGCCGTACGTGCTGCTTGATTCACTCCTAGGACTGTTCAGCGTCGATATGGGCATCGACCTGGGCACATGCAATACACTTGTCTGCGTAAAGGGCGAGGGCATTGTGCTCAACGAGCCTTCGGTGGTGGCCGTGCGCAAAGGCACCAACCAGGTGCTGCAGAATGGCAACGCCGTGGGACTGGTCGCCAAGGAAATGCTTGGCAAGACGCCCGGTTCGATTACCGCGGTGCGCCCGTTGAAGGACGGCGTCATCGCCGACTTCGACATCACCGAGGCAATGCTGGGGTATTTCATTCGCAAGGTGCATGGAGCGCGACGCTTTGTGCGACCGCGCGTGGTCATCGCCGTTCCCAGCGGAATCACCGCCGTTGAAAAGCGCGCGGTATATGGTTCGGCCGAGCGCGCTGGGGCGCGGCGAGTATTTCTCGTGGATGAGCCGATGGCCGCGGGCATAGGGGCCGGGCTGCCTATCGCTGAGGCGCGCGCAAGCATGATTGTCGACATCGGCGGCGGAACCACCGAAGTCGCCGTCATGTCGTTGGCGGACATCACGGTGTCCGAATCGCTGCGCGTGGCCGGGGATGATCTGGATGATGCGATCATCGCCCACATGAAGCGCACCTACAACATGCAGATCGGCCCTCAGACCGCCGAAATGCTCAAGATCGAAATCGGCTCTGCCGCGCCGTTGTCGCAGGAACTCACCATGGAGGTCCGCGGCCGCGATCTCATCAGCGGACTGCCGCGCAAAACCGTGGTCACCAGCCAGGAAATCCGCGAGGCCATGCGCGAGCCGGTCAGTCAGATCATCGACTCAGTCACGCATACCTTGGAGAAGGCCGAGCCGGAACTGGCCGCCGACCTGGTCGACAGCGGCATTCACCTCTGCGGCGGAGGGGCGCTCCTACGAGAGCTGGACAAGATCATGGCCGACGCCACAGGTCTGCAGGTCAAAGTTGTCGACGACCCGCTCTCCTGCGTCGCCCGCGGCACCGCGGTCTACCTCGAAAATCTCACCGACTGGAAGGACTCGATGGAGTCCGACCGGGATGAGATCTGATCAATTCTAATTCGCAGCAATCATGAAGCCCGCTTTCCCTTAAGGGAGGGGTCTGGGGTGAGGGTACGGCACGCGCGAGTACATTGATCTCGCGCGATTCATCACGCCGCATGTATGTCTCGCCGTCTAAACACAACTAGCCCAAGTGTCCACCACGCCGCGGCACCGATGAGCAGTACGCGCATGTGCTCTTGAATGATCTCGCCCTTCCGCGCGACCGGTAGAGGCGTATAGAAATGCAGGAACGAAAGCCACTCGACCTTCCGTGCCGCCGGCCACAGCGCGCAAAGAAAGTTCAGCACGAACGAGCCAAAGATTGCCGCGAAACAGAAGGCGATTGCGTTGCCTCGCCGCTTGGAAGTCGCCGACACGGCCATGGCGAAGCACGCAACATACATGTACGTAACATACAAGTGCCACGCCACGGCCTGCAGCCGGTCCATGGAAATCTGCTCGTCGCCCACCACCCGGCGGCCGAATGCCACGCCGCTCCACATGGCCCACACCAGCGGCAAGCCCATCAACAGGATGACGCTCGAGACCGAGGTGTAGATCGACACGCGGCTCACCGGGAGCCCGGCAAGCAGGTCCATCGTGCCGCGATCAATTTCGCCCACGAGGACGCCGCTGGTGAGGGTCAACATGAATGTGACCAGCACGACCCACGTGAATGGGTGGCTGAACGCAAAGGAAGTGATGCCGTTGGGCGTAAACCCTTCGGCCATGTCCGCCCCGACCATCGCCTGGAGAAAAGCGCGAACCCAGGGCAACTCGATCCACTCGCGGCCTTTGTCAATCGGCACACTGTGGGTCGCAAACATGAACAGGATCACGAAACCGGTGAGCAGCGCAAGAGCGCCCAGCCAGATGAGGCCGTAATCGGCAATGGTCTTGCGCATGATCGCGAGGTTCATGACGCGGCCCTCGCGGTGGTTCCATTGCCGTCGTCTCTGTAATACTCGCGGAAGAGGTCTTCGAGACTCGGCGCGCTGATCATGATGTCAGTCACGTCGAGCCGGGCCAGCCACGGCAGCAGCCCATCGACGGGGCCGCGCCAATGACCCGACCAGCGGCCCTCCGCGCCGAGTTCGCCCGACAGGGCTGATGGAAAAACGGCACCCGCCAGTTGACCATTCCGAAGCGAAAACTCAACCTTCCGCACCGCCATCTCCCGCGTCGCGCGCATCCGCAATTCGCCAACTGTCGCGTTTTCGATGATCTTGCCCCTGCGGATGATCGCGACACGATCGCAGAGTCGCTCCACTTCACTGAGCGTATGGCTGGAGAAGAGCACGGTCTGTCCGCGGCTCGCGGAATCGCGCAGCTCGTCGTAAAGCGTCTCCTGCACCAGAGGATCGAGCGCTGTGGTGGGCTCGTCGAGAATGAGCAACTTCGGCCGGTGCATGAGCGCGCAGATCAAGCCGAGCTTCTGTTTCATGCCCGCTGAGTAGTCGCGAATGCGCCGGGTGGCTTCAAGGCCGAAGCGTTCCAGCAGTCGCGCGATTTCAGCATCGTGCGATCCGCCGCGAACACGATTGATGAACGCCAGCAGGGCCGTGCCGCGCATCCAGCCGTAGAAGCGGGCGTCGCCCGGCAGGTAGCCGGCGTTGCGTCGAATCTCGGTCGAATGTCGCCAGACGTCTAATCCAAAGATGCTCGCGTGTCC
>CAYXEY010000082.1:6404-12761 GCA_964464105.1 uncultured Planctomycetaceae bacterium | reverse complement strand
GGCCGATGCTGGCGCTCCGTTGGCGTCGAGCCATGTTGACAAGAGACGCATTATGACGCGGTCGCTCCGGCGCCGGCACATTCGCTTCTGGCTCACGGTTGGACCCCTGATCGCGATCGGTCTCCTAATCGCGCTGACCAACCGTCCACCGGTGCTCATACAACCATGAATGGGAGAAGTCCGTGAGCGTCGGCTACGTCACCGTCCAATGGAATCGCCACAAGTGGATCTACGACGGGCTGATCGCCGGCGGAGTTGCGGCCTATCTGGTCGTGTTCTTTCTGGCCGGCCGGATGTTATACACGGGTCAAAATGCAATCAGCTCTGAAATCCTGGCGATGCGGGCGCTGGGCACCTGTGCGTACCTGCTTCTGCACATCATTCTCTGTATCGGTCCCTTGGCGAGGCTCGACCAACGTTTCCTTCCGCTTCTCTACAACCGTCGGCATCTGGGAGTCGCGACTTTCTTCGTCGCGCTCGCACATGGCGCACTGGCCATTGGCTTCTATCACGGCTTTGGCATCGTGAATCCGTTTGTGTCACTCCTCACCAGCAATACGAACTTTGGCTCGCTGACTGCATTCCCATTCCAGGTTCTCGGCGCGATTGCGCTGTTCATCTTGTTTCTCATGGCGTCAACCAGCCACGACTTCTGGCTCAAAAATCTCGGCGCATCAACATGGAAGCGCCTGCACATGCTCATTTATCCCGCCTATGGCCTGGTCGTAATGCACGTCGCATTGGGAATACTTCAGACACAGCGAACCCCATGGCTGGCAGCGTTGGTCGTGATGGGCGCTACCCTGGTGACGAGCCTCCATGTCATCACGGGAACACGCGAACGATGGCGCGACACCAGTGCATCTCGCCGGTCAACCGCAGACAGTGAACCCTGGGTGGATGTCGGTGCGGTCGATGACCTCGCCGACGAGCATGGGGCGACCTTCACGGTGGGCAAAGGCGAACGCATCGCGCTTTTTCGGCACGGCGGCTGCATCTCTGCAACGACGAATGTCTGTGCGCATCAGGGCGGCCCGCTCGGCGAGGGTCGTATTATCGATGGTTGCATCACCTGCCCGTGGCATGGCTGGCAGTACCGACCCGCGGATGGTCAATCCCCGCCGCCATTCACCGAGAAAATCGCGATCTATCGCGTGCGTGTGATCGGCAGGCGAATTCAGGTCGATCCCACACCGCTGACACCGGGGACAGCCGTCGATCCGGCTCGCATTGAGGAGGCCGTGCATGTCTGATGCCAACGAGTTCTACGTGGGATACCTGCGCATGCCCGCGGGGTTGACGCGTTTCCTACGGTGGACGGCGCCCGTCTTGATTGGCGCAGCGCTGGCCACGGCGTGGTCCTTGTCGCGGTCACAGAACAACCCCGGCGATGGCGTGTGGCATGACGACGCAGAGTCTCTGGTGGGTCGCCTGTCCACAACTCCCTATCCTCATATTCGCATCTTGTCGAAGCAGTACGGTGATGCCGCTCAATCCATTGAGACGGTGCTGCTGGTTTCGGAAGGTAAGCACGGCGCTGGCGAACGCGTCGCCGCATTGGATGGCCGAATCGCCAGAGTGCGTGGCACGATCCTGGAGCGCGATGGCCGCCGATTGCTCGAATTGTCTGACACCGACGTGGTAACGCCGGAAGAATCGATGCCAGAACCACAAGCGAGGCGACTGGCAGCACACACTGCCGTCACATTGGGACCGGTCACATTGCAAGGTGAAATCATCGACCCCAAGTGCTACTCCGGGGCGATGAAACCTGGTGAGGGCAAGGCCCACAAGGAGTGTGCGACGCTCTGCATTGCCGGCGGCATTCCGCCCATGTTCGTGACTCTCAATGCGGCCGGAAAACGCAACTACTATTTGCTGACGGACCCGGATGGCCGGGCGCTCGATGAGCGCATATTGCCGTTCGTAGCAGATGCCGTTCAAGTAAGCGGAACGCTGGAGCGACGCGATGACCTTCAGGTGCTGCGGATCAACCCGGCAGACATCCGCCGCCTTTGATGCCCCTCACCGGCTGTAACCGCCTGACCAGGCCCGCATCCAATCTCTGAAGCGCCGTCAGGGGTTTGGTTTCCCGGCCGGCTTTGCATTAATCACCTCATTGAAAGGCTACCTCGATGTCCATCGTCCGATTCACTTTTATGTCCGCGCTCGTCGCGGCTTCAATTGCAAGTGTGGCAGCCACAACCGCCGCGCCTGCTGATTTCACGGTTACCTCCGGCGACAAGTCATTTCGCCTCTCCGAGGCGCGCGGCAAGTTCGTTGCGCTTCACTTTCTTCTCAAGACGGAATGCCCGTATTGCCAGCGATATGTCGCGGATGTCGCCCGCCGCGCGCCCGAAGTCGCCGGCGTCACGCACGTCTTTCTGAAGCCCGACTCGGAGGACGAGATCAAGGCTTGGTCGGAAAAGCTCAAACAGGCCGGCGTCGATGTGACCATCTACCGAGATCCAGACGCAAAGCTGGCGGACGAATTCAAGATTCCAGATGGATATGCGTTTCATGGACAGACCGTGCACTTCCCCGCGCTCGTCCTGTTCGCACCGGATGGCCGAGAGGTTTTCCGGCATATCGGAAAGGACAACATGGATCGCCTTCCGTTCGATCAGCTTGCCGCGAGAGTCAACGAACTCTCGAAGAATCGTGCAATTGCGGAATACAACCTCTCCGATCGTGTGGTGGCGCTGAGCGGACTCGATCCGGTCGCCTACTTGGATGCCGGACAGGCGCGACCGGGCAAGCCGGAGTTGACCAGTCGATATCGCGGCATAGCGTATCGATTTGAGACCGATCAAAACCGGCGCAAATTCGCTGACAACCCCGAGAAATATCTACCCGCCTACGGCGGATGGTGCGCCACCGCGATGGCCGAAGGCCGCAAGGTCGAAGTCGATCCCGAGAATTTCAAGGTGACCGACGGCCGGTTGTTCCTGTTCTACAAGGGCTGGCTGGGCGACGCGCGCAAGGACTGGAACAAGGACGAAAAGAATCTGACTGTCCGCGCGAATGAGCAATGGCGCAAGATTGCGCCGGCAGACGCGATTGAAAGGAAGTGACCCATGCAACCAAGTCAGGCAAACATGATTGCAGGCGACGGACGAATGATGACCGCAACGGAAACCACACAACCCAGGCCGCGTGGGCTGATACAACTGAGTTGGCTTTTGCAGGTCGTGACCGCGGCGATCCTGGCGCAAACGCTGTTCTTTAAGTTCACAGCGGCAGAGGAGTCGGTTTACATCTTCACAACACTGGGCCTGGAGCCGTGGGGACGCATCGGCTCCGGCATTGTCGAGCTGATCGCATGTGTGCTGCTGCTCGTCCCGCGCACGGTTCCATACGGAGCGCTGTTGTCGCTCGGCGTCATCAGCGGCGCGATTGTCAGCCACCTCACCAAGTTGGGAATCGTTGTGAAAGACGATGG
Organism: uncultured Planctomycetaceae bacterium; assembly: GCA_964464105.1. Classification (GTDB taxonomy): domain Bacteria; phylum Planctomycetota; class Phycisphaerae; order UBA1845; family UTPLA1; genus CAYXEY01. The sequence continues at coordinate 9,319 of CAYXEY010000082.1, read as the reverse complement.
CGGATTGCTGTTCGCATTGGCATTACTCGTCTTCATCTGCAGCCTGGGTGTGCTGTGGATCCGTCGATGTGAATTGATTGCGGACATTCGCTCGGTTATTCGGACGCGAGGTTGACATGAATACGACATTGGATCAACGGGAGAAGACTCCCACGCGGCGCAAAGCCAATCCGTTTGCCGTGCTGGCACACTCGCTCCAGCAACTGGCCGATCTGCTCGCCATTACCTCAGACGCACAATACAACCGGAAGCCGGTGGGCGTGATTCCAAGCAGCCTGGGCGGCCATGTCCGGCATTGTCTCGATCACTTTGAAGCGCTCTGCACGGGTGCAATCACCGGCGTGGTGGATTACGACGATCGACAGCGCGGAACGGCCGTGGAAACAGATCGGATCGCAGCCATGAGCGCAATTCAACGACTCCGCCTTCAAATCGAAGCGCTCGATGAGTCAGTACTGGCGAGAACAGTTCGCGTGCCTTCGATCATCGCGGGGGACGGCACGTCGATCGAGACGCGATCGTCCCTCGGGCGTGAACTCGCGTTCGTCCTGAGTCACACCGTGCATCACAATGCCCTCGTCGCCGCGATGTGCAGGACGCTCGGCATAACCATACCAGATCGATTCGGATATGCGCCGGCGACCATCGCCCATCTGGATGAGTCTGAATGTGCACTGTCACCATCATCCCGATAGGCACCGCCATCGCAAGCGATCCCGACGCGGATCCGACCGCGTTCGGAAATGGTATTCGCCTTGCGTGCAATCGCGACGAGCTGCGAACGCGCCCTGTGGCGCTCCCGCCAGTTATCCGTACATTCGGAAACCGCAAGGCGATCATGCCCGTTGATCCCACATCGAATGGAACCTGGATCGCCGTGAATGACGCGGGCATTGCCGCCACGCTCTTGAATGTCAACGTCGATCTGACTGCGATTGCAGGCGATCGGCCAAAGGCAAGCCGCGGCACGCTGATCCCGCAACTGATGGCGTTAGAGACGCTTGACCAGGTGTTTGAAGCGAGCGCGGCGATTGAGCCGAGCCTGTACGCTCCCTTCCGGCTGGTGGTAGTCGATGGCGAGCGCGTTTGCAGTCTCTACAGCGACGGCCACACGCTTCAAGAGGAACATTTGTTCATTAAGAACGACCCGTATTTATTTACATCGTCGGGCCTGGGCGACGCCCTTGTTGAAGGCCCGCGCCGCGATCTGTTTGAACATATGTTCACCACCTGCGAAGACCGGCTGTCTGCGCAAGACGCGTTTCATCGGCATTCGTGGCCCGATCGCAGGCACTTGAGCGTGTGTATGGATCGCCGTGAGGCGCGGACGGTCAGTCACACCGTGATTGAGATCGAGCCCGATCGAGTTGCGATCACGTATTGCCCTGATGCTCCCGACCATGCAACGTCCCTCGCGCCGATCACGTTGGCGAGACCGAAGGTGCGTGAATGATGCATGTGGGCATCGACCAGTGGCTGCAAGCGGCTTCGCTCATTGCCGCGACGTTTGTCTCCGAGGATGCAACCTGCATCGGCACAGGGTTGCTGGTCCGAGCGGGACAATTCAACTGGGCAATGGGCCTGGGGGCCTGCATCGCCGGCATTTTTCTCGGTGATTTGGGTCTCTGGCTGGTCGGTCGCGTGTTTGGACGGCGGGCGCTCGCGTGGGGTTGGGTTCGCAGCCGACTGCCGGAGCCGCGCGTCGATGAATGGGGGCAATGGTTCGACCGGCGCGGCATGTCGGCTGTGCTTGCTGCACGGTTCCTGCCGGGAACGCGCCTGCCGGTATACATCGCGGCTGGAATGCTCGGCCGCCGCGCAGGTCGGTTCGCACTGTGGGCGCTAATAGCGGCACTGCTTTGGACGCCTCTGCTGGTCTTACTGGTTGCATCACTGGGCAATGCCGTCGTCGCGCCCTTGCAGCGGGTCCTCGGGGCCGGATGGGCGCCAGTCGGCGGAGCCATGATCGTTCTCTGGCTCTGCATGCGCATTCTGCAGCAGTGTATGTCGCCCATCGGACGCGCGAAAATCCTGGCGTGCGTTTCCCGATTGTGGCGATGGGAATTCTGGCCGGCGTGGATTTTTTACATTCCGCTGATTCCGTGGATTGCCTACCTCGCGGTGCGTCATCGCGGACTGATGACCCTGACCGCGGCGAATCCCGGCATCGTGCCGCATGGCGGCATCGTCGGCGAGTCCAAGTTCGACATTCTATCCAAACTGCCGCAAGAGTGGATCATCCCGAGCGTCTTGATCGCTCCGGGACCGATGAGTAGTCGCGTCGATCTGTTGAGCCGCACAATCATCGAGCGTGGCTGGCAATATCCGTTGATTTTCAAACCGGACGCCGGGCAACGCGGAGCCGGCGTTCGGAAGGTCCATGACATTGAGGGCGCCACCCGATACTTCGAAGAGCATCCGCAAGCCATTCTTGTTCAGGCCTACCATCCCGGCCCATGCGAAGCCGGCGTCTTCTATTACCGCATGCCCGGCGAGCCGAGAGGTCGCATCTTTTCAATCACGGATAAACACTTTCCCGTACTCATTGGAGATGGAGTCTCGACGGTTGAATCTCTCATTTGGAGTCATCCGCGCTTTCGCATGCAAGCGCGAACGTTTCTGGCCCGCATGAACGGACAGGCGGAGACGGTTCTCGCGGCGCACAAGCGTCTGCCATTGACGATCGCCGGCAATCACTGCCAGGGCACGCTGTTTCGCGATGGAGCGCACCTCATCACACCTGAGCTCGAAGACGCGATCGACGCCATCGCCCGCCGGTTCGACGACTTCTACTTCGGCCGCTTCGACGTTCGATATGGCGACGTGAACGAATTCAAAGCCGGTCGCGGCTTCGCCATCATAGAATTGAACGGCGTCACGTCGGAGTCAACCAATCTCTATGACCCATTGTGGTC
>CAYXEY010000082.1:0-6394 GCA_964464105.1 uncultured Planctomycetaceae bacterium | reverse complement strand
GCTTCTGCATGCCTACGAAGTGTTATTCCGGCAGTGGTCAATCTTGTTTACGATCGGCGCCCGGAATCGGGACCTTGGCCGCACGGTGTCGCGCATGGGCGAAGCTCTAAGGGATGTTCTTCGGTACTATCGAGGTCGTACCGCGAGCCTGACGTCTGACTGAGCATGGGTTTGACGACAAGGAGGACGCATGGAAGGCGAAGCCTGGCACGATGTCGGAGCCGTTGAAGAGCTAGTCCGCAAGCCGCTGCAGCAGATAGTCGTGGGTCATCTCAAATTGGCGCTCGCCCATACGGACGGCCGGTTCAGCGCCATCAGTGGCGTCTGCAACCACGCAGGCGGACCGCTTGGCGAAGGACGGCTCGACGGCGAGTACGTCGTGTGCCCGTGGCACAACTGGAAGTTCCATTGTGTAACTGGATTGGGCGAGCCGGGCTTTGAGGATGATGCGGTTCCGCGACACGATGTGAAGGTCGAGGGCGGCCGCGTGCTCGTCAATGTGACGCCTGCATCCAAGCGCACGCGCAAGCCGCACCCGCCGCATCCGCTCGCGCGGCCTGTCCAGCGGGAGCCGGGGCCGGTGCGTGTGATCGGCATCTCCACAACTAACATGGATGTGGCCAATCCGCGGTACTCGACCTCCGACGCGCTCCTTGAACATGCCATCGGGCACGCACGCGCACAGCTTGGGGCCGAGACGCGATTGATCCGACTGGCGGACCTCAAATTCCGGCACTGCGAAGGCTACTACAGCAAGAGTTCGCGAGCCTGCACCTGGCCTTGCAGCATCACTCAGATGGACCCCGACGATCAACTCGATCGCGTATATGAGGCGCTGGTGCACTGGGCCGATGTGTTTCTCATCGCCACTCCCATCCGCTGGGGCTCGGCCAGCAGCCTTTATTTCAAGATGGTTGAGCGGATGAACTGCATCCAGAACCAGATCACCATCGCGAACAAGGTGCTACTCCACAACAAGGTCGCGGCGTTCATCATCACCGGAGGACAGGACAACGTGCAGGCGGTTGCCGGGCAGATGCTGGGCTTTTTTTCGGAGTTGGGCTGCCACCTGCCGCCGTTTCCGTACATAGCGCACTCGCGCGGCTGGTCGGCGGAGGACATGGAACGCAACGTGCGCTCCGTGCAGCAAAGCGAAGAGCTGCGGAGGGGCGCGGCGGATCTGGTGGCACGGGCGATGGACCTCGCCAAGATTCTGGCGGCACAGGTGGGCGAGGCTCGTACGACGCGCGGCGGCCGCAAGGCGCATGCGCTGAACGTCATTCAGACGACATGATCAAGTATTAATTTGCGTCTAATTCTTTCTAAAGCGACTAAACGTTATGGGTTTTTCGAGAAAAACATGCCCGCGCTGTCGATGCCCAGGTAACGATCTAAGATCGTTCGATCGACCTTCGCCAGGTCTACCATGACCAATCCGTCGAGCACGTCTCCGAAGTCCGGATCGATGTTGAATCCCAGCAATTTCGCATTGAGTTTCAAATACTGCCGCAGCAATACGGGGACTTTGCGACGATTCGACTCAATCTCGCCGACCAGTTCTTCGACATCGCCTACGTCGTTCACCATTGTCGCCAGGCAGCGCGGGTCGGCGTCGCGAAAGCGCTGCACCTTCGGCGGATTCTTCGGCCGCACCAGTGCGGCCAGGTCGTGATCGAAGCTGTTGGCCTTCAAAAATGCCATCAACAGCTGCTTGGTCATTGACTGAAAGTCGTCGCTGATGCTGACCGCCCCGAAGAGCCTGCGATACCGCGGGTTTTGCGCGATGAACCGACCGATTCCTTTCCAAAGCAAAAGCAGTGGCGAAAAGTTTCGCTGGTATTCGGGAATGACAAACGAGCGGCCCAGCTCTATACCGGGATTCAGTTGAGTGAGCAATCGTGGCCGGTAGTTGAATAGCGTGCTGGTGTATAGGCCATCGGCGCCGAAACGCTTGAGCAGCACGTCGGTCTGTCCAACGCGATAGGCGCCGACAATCTGGCGGATTTCAGTGTTCCATACGAAGAGGTGCAGGTAGTGTTCGTCAAAGCGATCCAGGTCGATCTCGCGGCCGGTGCCTTCTCCAACCAACCGAAACGTCGATTCACGCAACCGTCCAATTTCCCGCAGCACGTTCGGAAGCTGGGCCGCGCTTCCATAGAAGACACGAAACGACCCGCTTGCGCACAATTGCTGCGCTGCCGGGATCGAGTCAACTTCTGCTGCGACGATCGACGGCGGCAATGCAGCAATGATCGGACGCGGCACCATGCGACTCGTGGGATTAGGCGATGCAGCATCCAATCGTGGCGTTCCTCGACCCTTCAGAATGTACGTTCGAACGCGGAGGTATTCGGTGATCTGCGCTATGGTCGCGCCACGCGACGCACGCGATTCAGCGCCAATCCCAACGACCCGCGTCAGTCGCTCAAACGGAATGGGCGTGCCGATCGCCACCTGCACCGTCTGGCCGCGCCGCCGCAGAAACTCGCGTGGGAGAAGCGCCGTCCGCAAGCGCGGATGGACCAGGCCGGCAATTTGAAACAACCGGCTGTTCTGGCCGTCAAAATAGATGGGCACCACAGTCGCCTTCGTCTGCATGACAAGCCGCGCAATCGAGTCACTCCATGGAGGATCCGTCACGCATCCGCGCCGCAGTGAAAACGCCGAAACTTCGCCGGCGGGAAACACGCCCAGGACGCCTCCACCTTTTAGCCAGCGCACGGCGGACTTCATCGATCCATGATTTCGCGCGGTTGCCGCCGGGCCGCCGAATGGATCGACGAAGATGCAGGTCTGTCTTAATTCCGGAACCTGACTCAAAATGTAATTGGCCAGCACGCGGACATCCGGTCGGACGCGCTGAAGCAGTGCCGTCAGAACAAGGCCATCCAGTCCGCCAAATGGATGATTTGCCACGACGATCAGCGGACCCTTGGTGGGAATGCGTGGCAGATCATTGGACGAGAGGTCGATTCGCACACCGAGTGCACGAAGGGACTGCTCGCAAAACGACGAGGCATCGCCCCACCCCTTCATCGATTCGTAAATCGCGTTAAGCGTGGGGAAGGCCAGTGTTTGTTCTGCCAGAAAGCCAAGCGCCCTGTTGATCGCCTGCGGCAGCGCGGGGAAGAGCGTTGGAGAGAGTACGAATGGACCAGGAGACGCGATGGCAGATGTTGACACATGCCCCGTGTTCCGCGCGAACTCACGCATCATTGACGATTGTTGCAACGTCAACGCATCACGCTCGGCGACAGGCATGGTTTACTCCTCGATGATCTTCATTGCATGGCCGTCCGGGTCGCGGACGATGAACGCTGGTCGGTCAGTGGGCTGTGCTCTCTTCTGAGTGCGTGCCGCATCAGAAATGAATCGCGATGCACTCGCGCGCAGCTCGTCGGCGGTGCCGGCGGCGTTTCTAACGACGAGCGTGGTTTGCCAGTTCAGCAAATCGTTCGTCGCGGCATTGGCCGGAAAGGGGCGACCGTCGCGCGGGTTGAGATACTGAAGAAATTCAATCGCCGGGCCTGTCCTGGCACGCAACGTCGTGATTCGAAGGTGCGCACCCGGTACGTTGTTGAGCGCCTCCTGCTCCGGCCCGAAATTTTTACTTCCACCGACGACCTTGAGTCCCAGCGCGTCGCGGTAGAAGCGCAGGCTCGCATCCGTATCGCTTACGACAATTGCGGTATGATCAATCCCCAGGAACAACTTGTCGGACTTGCGATGCCACTTGGGGTCTCCCTTTTCGGGCGGGAACTGAAGCACTTCCAGGAAATGTCCGTCCGGATCGCGAAAGTAAAACGCCTTGATGCCGGCGGCATTCTTGTTCCAAGCAGGCAACGTCTGGGGTCCCTTCGCGGAGGCAGGGTGTACGTTTTTTTCTTTCAGACGCGCGTAGGCTCGGTCCATGTCACTGACAATGATGGCGATGTGCTGGAACCAACAATCGTTGCTGCGCGAATCAAGCGGAAATTCCCGCCCTTTCGGCGATGCATACTCCGTCAGCTCAACAAACTCATCTCCCAGTCGGAGCTTTGCCACGCTGGCCCTGGGCCACGGCAGGCCCTGTACGCGCGCAAATTCGTCACTGCTCAGATTCGCTTGCGAGACCTTTTCAAACATCAATACGTCAGTAAAAAATTTGACCGATCGATCGAGGTCGCCCACGGTAATACCAATCGAGCCAACAGCGCTAACTGACTCAGGTGGCGCCTGAGAAAAGACGGGCGCGGCTAGGAGACCAAGCAAGGTGCAGACCAGAATGGCGACCGGACTGAAGCGAGGACGAATGAGTAGGTTCTTGAATGCGATGTCCATGCTGTCTAGGATGCGACGCATGCCGGTCGGTTACGCCCATGGCGAATCAAGTCGTCGCCCCCATCAACTGCTGGTTTCGGCGTTGGCTCTGGTGGGTGTCCTATTGACTGGCTGCGCTCACCCCGAACATGCCGGCCTGGCCAATCTTCTTACCCGAATTGAGCGTGCTGATTCGAATGAAGATCTCGAGGGCGTTCTGGCCTGCTATTCCGATGACGCCATATGGTTTCCTCCGGATGGCTCAGTGATTCGCGGTATTAATGCGATTCGATACCGATATCAGCAGTTGTTTGCCGAGAATGATCTGAATGTGACGATTCACACGGAGAACATCAACAATGGCGATGGCGTCGCAAGCGTATCGGGTCTGACACAAGTCAGGCGCACTCCCCGCACAGGGGGGACCTGCGTGACGTCTCGCGATCGGTTCATCATGCTTGTTCGCGATTCCGGGACCGGCTGGCGAGTTCAAATGCTAGCGTGGTGGCCCGAATCGATCAGTGGGAAGTAGCTGCTATCGGGTCAATCGTCAGGTGTGAATGAGCGTCGATTCGCATGGCCCCCAGTTGGTCGAATTGGCAGTGGAAAATGCAGCGCCGAGTATTGCGATGGGAGAGTTTCGCGCAGTAAACCCGATTATGGTTAGGCAAGGTCGCATACATCGCCGACGCCAGGAACATTCCCGCGATCGGCGCTGTTAAGTAAATCCAAACCGACTTCCAATGGCGTGCCACAAATGCGGACGCAAATGTTCGCGCTGGATTGAGGCTCATGCCGGATAGCGGCGCCTCAAAGGCGATATACAGCGCGACGAGCGCTCCCGCGAAAAACCCGGTGTACGGCGTCAAGACGTTGTCGTTGCTGGCGTAAAGCACCACGAACATCATCACGAAGGCGATCGCCAATTCCGCGGCCCACGCCACGGTCACGCCGTATCGCCCCGGCATGGTCACCACGTGATCGACTGCGGCGTGACGCAACCAGTCTCGAAGCAGAATCCGCGAGACCGCAACACCGGCGACTCCGCCCGCGAATTGCGCCAGGATGTAGAAAATGGCGTCCCATGCCGAGACTTTTCCGCGAAGGAAAAACGTCAGCGTCGTCGCGGGGTTCATGTGCGCACCGGACTGTTGGCCCCACGGAGAGTAGATGAGCACAACGGCCGTCAGTCCCATCGCGACGCCCATTGCCATTCGCCGAAGGAACTGGCCTCGGACATGCTGAACTACGGGGGAATCGGGATGTCCGAGCAGCGTCCCAAACAGGCAGGCCGACAGCATGAAGCAACCGAGAAGCCCAGCCTCCATCAGGTATTCGGGCCAATGATGGCCGAGCGCGTCGAGCATATTCACATTTCTTCGATTCGTGAAGGCGACCTCAATCACGAATTGCGAGAGCGACTCTCAAGAATCAGGCGGACCAGCTCGTCAGGCACGCTTTCAATCTTCGAATCGGCTGCAATCGAACTCCCCGATCGGGCAAGCCTGATGGTCTGTTCGTAGGACTTCAAATACACGCGGCATGCGGGGCATTCCGCAAGGTGCATTTCGAATGTCGTGCGCTGCTGCCGCGGCAACTCGCCGTCGATGTACTGCATCAGGAATTCTGCAATCTCGCGACAGGTCATAGGGCCTCAGGGGGTTGGATGCGGCTTACATGTGGTCGGTTACACGACAGTCCAACTGCTCGCGAAATCCCCTTACCTCGATGAGTTTTTGAGTGTGAGTAACGGCTCCGCGGCTGCTGCATCCAACCAGGGTTCCAACAGAATTCGGTGGGACCGACGAGGATCGAAAATGCAGAACAGAGCTGAAGCGCAGCGTCTTGATGAAGTCCGCAAGGGCAACGCCCATTGGCGCAAATGGGGTCCCTATCTCAGCGAGCGCCAATGGGGCACGGTCCGTGAGGACTACAGCGCAGAAGGCGCAGCCTGGGACTATCTGCCGCACGATCATGCTCGCAGCCGGGCTTACCGTTGGGGCGAAGACGGTATCGCGGGATTCAGCGATGACCAGCAGCGACTCTGCCTGGGATTGGCGCTGTGGAACGGGCGCGATCCGATTCTGAAGGAACG
>CAYXEY010000081.1:0-12786 GCA_964464105.1 uncultured Planctomycetaceae bacterium | reverse complement strand
AAGCGGCGCTCCAGAGCGCCGTCCTTTTCGATGTACTTGCGATATTCGTCGAGCGTGGTGGCGCCGATGCACTGCATCTCGCCGCGGCTGAGTGCGGGCTTGAGCACGTTGGACGCGTCAATCGCGCCCTCCGCGCCGCCAGCGCCAACCAGGGTGTGCAATTCGTCGATGAACAGGATGACGTTTCGGGCCCGGCGGACCTCGTTCATGACCGCCTTGATGCGCTCTTCAAACTGTCCACGGTACTTCGTGCCGGCGACCATCATGGCGAGGTCGAGCACGACGATGCGCTTGTCCGCCAGAATCTCGGGGACTTCGCCCGAGACGATGCGCTGAGCCAAACCTTCGACGATGGCGGTCTTGCCGACGCCGGCTTCGCCCAGCAGCACGGGGTTGTTCTTGTAGCGGCGGCACAGCACGACCAGCAGCCGCTCGATTTCGTTGGCCCGGCCGATGACGGGATCGAGCTTGCCATTGGTGGCCATCTCGGTAAGGTCGCGGCCGAATGAATCCAGCGCGGGCGTCTTGCTCTTGGTCTTGCGACCACTGGCCTCGCCACCACCGCCTCCGCCGCCCGACGGCGCCTGCTGCGCCTCTTCAGACTCGGTGCCGGCGCCTAGGAGGTTCAACACTTCTTCGCGGACTTCTTCCAGTTTGATGCTGAGGTTCATCAGCACTTGTGCGGCCACGCCGTCCTGCTCGCGGAGCAGGCCGAGGAGCAGGTGCTCCGTGCCGACGTAGTTGTGATTGAGGTTGCGGGCCTCTTCGATGGCGTACTCAATGACCTTCTTGGCCCGCGGGGTCTGCGGCAGCTTGCCCATGGTGACCATGTCCGGGCCGCTCTTGACCAGCTTCTCGACCTCGAGTCGGACCTTGCGCAGATCGACGTCGAGATTCTTGAGGACGTTGGCGCCGACGCCGCTGCCCTCTTTGACGAGTCCGAGCAGGATGTGCTCGGTCCCGATGTACTCGTGGTTAAAGCGCTGGGCCTCTTGATTGGCCAACGCCATGACCTTCCGTGCCCGATCGGTGAATCTCTCAAACATGCTCACGCCTTTCTTGGGAGCGCTGCCTGTGTTGGTGAAACCACCCCAGTGAGTTTCGCCGCGAAGCCAACAGGATCCGCGGGGGCGACCCTGTCCTATAAACCTTGCACTGCCAACGCGGCCGAATCTAAAGGGAGAGTCTTTTTCCGCATCCGAGAACCGCGCCGCGTTTTCACGACAATTCTAGCCTTCGTTACCGGGCCCGGCAATGAATGCCGAATCCATACCGCCGTCGCCGGCGATCCTACTGGAAGGTATCGGTTCGGCTATTCCGCCGGTCGAATTGAAACGCGTTATCAGGGTGACAACGCTGCATTTAGGACCGCGTGGGCCCGCGCAGATTCTGCAATGTCGACCGAATGGGACGTTTGTACTGTTGGGGAGGAGAGGGCGAGCGACGGGGCCTCACTCGCTCAAAGGTTCGCTTGCAACGGCTCGCCGGCGGCGCAGGTGAAGCGTTTGTGCCAGTATCCATGTGACAACCGAGAGGATCGTGGCCATCCAGGTGTAGAACCGCGGGATCGCCGCCGGCGCGACCAGCCAGCCCGCGATCGCCGTATTGACTGCCAGTCCGAATAGCATGGCCAGCGCGAAGCCAAGCCAATGGCGGCCCCGCAGGATCAGACCGGCGCCGGGGATCAGGGCATTGAGCAGCAGGGCCATTCTCCTATTTAACGGCTGATCAGGCGGACCGTCACGTCCGGCTTGGCGACATCCCGCGTGTGAATTCGATTGCTTTGCGACGGGGCCGCGTCTCTCCCATCGTCGAACTTGGGGTTACGATACGCAACCTGCGCGGCAAATTGAGGCGATCAGCAGGTGATCGTCGTGAATTCCGCGCGACCAATCCTCACGCTGGAGTCCTGCCCATGTCCCCTCGATGTCAGATCGTGCTGGTCGCCTTCCTGCTCATCACCGCCCTGGCTGTCCATGCGGCCCAGGCCGACGAGGGCATGTGGCTCTTCAGTCGACCGCCGACCAGGATCCTGAAGGAGAAATACCAGTTCGAGCCGGACGCCCAATGGCTCGAGCACGTGCAGAAGTCGTGCGTGCGTTTCTCGAGCGGCGGGTCGGGGTCGATCATCTCCCCTGATGGTCTGGTCATGACCAATCATCACGTCGGGTCGGACCAGGTCGGCGAATTGAGCACGCCGCAGCGCGACTTGCTCAAAGATGGTTATTTCGCCAAGACCCAGGCCGATGAGCTGAAGTGTCAGAACCTCGAACTGGACATCCTGTGGACCATTCGCGACGTGACCAAGGACGTGCAGGGCGCGGTGACCGCGAACATGTCGGGCGCCGACGCCGGCGCGGCCCGGCGCAAGAAGATCGCGGCCATCGAAAAGGAGGCCAAGGAGAGCGCCGGTCTGCAGGCCGAAGTGGTCACGCTTTACCATGGCGCCCGCTATCACCTCTATCTGTATAAACGCTACACGGACATCCGCCTTGTGTTCGTGCCCGAGTCGCAGATCGCCTTCTTCGGCGGCGACAATGACAACTTCGAGTATCCGCGATTCAATCTCGATGTCTGCTTCTTCCGCATCTACGAAAACAACAAGCCGCTCAAGCCGGAGCATTACCTGCGCTGGTCGGACATCGGCGCCAATGAAGGCGATTTGACTTTTATCTGCGGACATCCCGGCAAGACCCAGCGGCTCTTCACCATGGATCACCTTCGCGTGCTGCGCGACGTGATCTACCCGCAGCGGTTGCAGACGCTCTGGCGGCGGGAAGTGCAGTTGCTCGGCTTCAGCGGCCGCGGTGAGGAGAATGAGCGCATCGCCCAGACCGACCTGCACGGCGTTCAGAACAGCCGCAAGGCCATTACGGGCGTGCTGGCGGGTTTGCAGGATCCCGCGGTGATGCAGGCCAAGGAGTCGGCGGAACGGGCCCTGCGCGCCGCCGTGGATGGCAACCCTGAGCACAAAAAGAAGTGGGGCGACGCCTGGGCGAACATTGCCGAGGCCGAGAAGAAGTACGCCACGTTTTACCTGCGGCATGCCACACTGGAGGCCCGGCCAATCTTCGGTAGCGACTATTACAGCTTTGCGCGGACCCTCGTTCGCCTCGCGGCCGAACTGCCCAAGCCCGATGCCGACCGGCTGACGGGCTATCACGATGCCGATCTCGATTCAATCTACCTGCGTCTCTATTCGACGGCCCCGGTGTACGACAACCTTGAAATCGATCGTCTGGCCGGTGGGCTCGCATTCCTGGCCGAGCGCTTCGGGGCCGAGGATCCGTTGGTTGCCAGCCTGCTCGACGGCATGTCGCCGCGGGCCCGGGCGAACGCGCTGGTCAAGGGCACGAAGCTGAACGATGTCGACTTTCGTCGCAAACTGGCCGAAGGCGGGGCCAAGGCCCTGGCCGAATTGAAGGATCCGATGATCCAGTTCGCGGCGCTGATCGACCCCGAAGGTCGGGCCTTGCGCAAGCGCTTCGAGGACGAGATCGAGAGCGTCGAGCGCGACAACTATGCCAAGATTGCCGCGGCGAAGTTCGAGATTCATGGCGAAGACGCCTATCCCGACGCGACCTTTACGCTCCGCTTCGCCTTCGGCCCGATCAAGGGCTTCAAGGCCGGCGATGTCGAAGTGCCGGCCTTCACCGATTTCGCCGGGCTTTATCAGCGGCACAGCGAGCGCAAGGGCGTGTTTCCGTTCAACCTGCCGCCGCGCTGGGAGAACGAGAAATCGCGCATCAACATGAAGACCCCCTACAACTTCATCTGCACCGCCGACATCATCGGCGGCAACTCGGGCAGTCCGGTCATCAACAAGGCCGGCGAGGTGATCGGCATCGTGTTTGACGGCAACATCGATGGCCTGATCTGGGACATCGCCTACACCGACGCAACGGCCCGCGCGGTCTGCGTCGATGCGCGGGCGATCATCCATGCCATGCGAGAGTTGTATGGGGCGGCAGCCCTGGCCGAGGAGATCGTGGGGGCGCCCAAGCGGAAGCCGTCGTCGATGTAGGCGTAATTCACAATTTAGAAAAGTCCCATGCCGGCAGGTCATCAGGCAGGGCTTCAAAGCGGTTTCCGGTGCGTCCCGCGTGACGATCGGACGCCGGGAGCGCCTGCGCGGACGCCGCGTTGCGATTCAGTACAACAGCTGCCTTGGCCACTCAAGACGGCTTCTGCGTCATCGTAAAAGGGATGGGTGCCACTGCTTCAAGCAGTGCGTCTACCAAGTGCGTCCTGTCACGTTCAAACTGCTTGAAGCAGTGGCACACCATCGTCTGCTTTTTGGGGAGCCGATCAAGAGCCTATAGGCTGTTGTCGAACCCGCCACGAAAGTGGAGGGCCGCTCGACACGGTGCGTTTATTCCACCTACTCGCTTGGGCCCCGGACTGGCGTCCGGGGTTCTGAAACACACGCAAAGGGGGCTTGGCGGCGTTTCGGACCCGCACTGTTGACAACGCGGGCTGTCACGCGACAATGCGCGACATTGACTGATTGCAATATTGTACGGCCGCGGCCCGACGCCGACTGTCCGCGACCCTTGCCAGGGGTTCACGTATGGCCTTCACCGTCACTCGCATCGACGTCTTTGCCGGCGACATCCTGAACAAGCCGGGTTCGCTGGCCCGCGTGCTCGAGGCCTTGGCCCAGGCCGGCGCCAACCTTGAGTTCGTGATCGCCCGGCGCATCACCGACAACACGTCGCGCGTCTTCGTGGCGCCGCTCACGGGCAAGCCGGCCCTCCGCGCCGCGGCCGACGTGGGCCTGACCCGTGCGACCGGCATGCATGCCCTGCGCTTCGAGGGGCCGGATCGACCGGGCCTGGGCGCCTGGGTCACGCGGGCCATCGCCGCGGCCGGCCTGAACATTCGCGGCATGTCCACGGCCTGCTTCCGCAAGCGCTGCATCTGTTATCTGGGATTTGAGACCGAGGCCGAGGCGGTGAGTGCGATGAAGCACCTCAAGCGCGCATTGGCGGGATGAAACGATTCATCATAAGCACCAAAGGTGCGGCACAGCTTCAGCCCAGGGCAACGCCCTGGGGAGATGAGGTCGCGGCGTTTGTGAGCCCTGAAAGGGCGACCCAGAAACTTCGCATCTCGAGTCTAGCGACGGAAATCGGCGCCAAACACCGCAAACGAGGATCGATTCATGCCACAATCGCTCGCACGGCTGCATGTTCATTTGATCTTCAGCACCAAGGACCGCCGGCCTCTGATCAACGATGCAGTGCGCGATTCGCTGCATCGATACATGGCCGTTGTACTGCAAAATCTCAAGTGTCAACCTGTGTTGATTAACTCCGTCGAGGACCATGCTCACGCATTATTCGATCTTGCGAGAACCGTGAGCGTCAGCCAGGCTGTTTAAGAATTGAAAACCTCATCGTCAAAGTGGATCAAGACTCAGGGCGTGGCGTTCACTACATTCGCGTGGCAAAGCGGATACGGAGCGTTTGCAGTCTCAGAGTCTAATGTTGCCGATGTTCGCAGGTACATCGAAGGGCAGCGCGAACACCATCGAAAAAAGACATTTCAAGAGGAGTACAGGGAGTTTCTCGAAAAGCACCAGATTCCGTTCGATGAACGCTACGTCTGGGACTAGGTCGCCCTTTCAGGGCTTGAGATCTGCAAACCATACGATGTCCCAGGGCGATGCCCTGGGCTGAAGCTAGGTCGCCCCTTCGGGGCTCACATGCAATGCCCGCGCACAAAGAGAGCGGGGGTGCCCGCGCAAAAAAAAGCGGCGGCCACGAAATCCGCGGCCGCCGCTCTTATTTGAACTAACTCAATCGAACGCCTGATTCGTTCTTACGGAACGAGGCAGGAATCCGACTTGGTGCCGAGGTTGCAGAGCACGCTGGTCGGCGTGGCGCTACCCGGATCGACATCGCCCGTGCCGTTTTCAGCATGGACGGTGTAGCAGTGATCGCGACCGCGTGAGTACTTCACGGTGTTGGCCGCAACCTTGCCGCTGATGCCGACGTCCGGGCCCTTCTCGAATGAGACGTGGCCGTCAACATAGAGGACGTTCTGGCCTTCGCGGTTGGTGTGGTTGTTGCTGTTTCCACGCCACTGGGCGACGCGGTCGGTCGCATGGGCCGAGGTGACCTTGCCCTTGATGTAGGGGTTGGCATCAGCCATCAGCGGGAAGGTCGGGTCCGAACCGGTGCCGAGAGGCGGGCGATTCGGGTCGGCCTGATACTGATAGGCGTAGCTAAGGTGCACTTCGGTGAGGAAGTCATAGTAGGCCGTGGTGTCCTGAGCCGGATCCGGCGTATCGGTCTGGCTGGGGCAGTTGAACTGCTTCGGGGTGCTGTTGTTGGCCCGAACCAGGGTCCACATGTCGACCGTGGGCGACGGGGTGCCCGTGGTGGACACGGCCGAGGCGCCGCCGGTGAGCACGCGGTTGGTGAGGGCGAACAGGATCATGGTTCCGTTCACGTTGGTCTGGCCACGCGCGATGAACGGGAAGATGTCGCCGTCCTGGGCATAGATGTAGGCCGCCTGGCCGATGCCGCGGAGGTTCGCCGAGCAGACCGTGCGCTTCGACAATTCGCGGGCGCGCGACAAGCTGGGCAGAAGGATCGAGATCAACAGCGCGATGATCGCGATCACGACCAATAGTTCGATCAGGGTAAACGCTCTCTTTTTCTTCACGACAATTCTCCTTGTACGATGGGCCACCGTCGTCCCTCGGCCGGCCGCGTCGGCATGCCACGGGCAATGCCAGATGTATGCATGAGACCAGTGTCGGCTGTCGCGGCCCCGCATGCGGCGAACCGCGTCCGATGGATCCCGGCATTGCCCTCCGGCCGGACGAACCGCGGTCATCCCAGTGGCTGACCAGACGCCGCGGCTGAATACACCGTCCGCTTTCGGCAAAGTTCCGTGCAGCATCTGCGCGGGGCCGAAAATGGACGATTGACGTTTTTGCAGAATCCGCCCTCGGGCGAATTCGTCGTGCATTTTCTGAAGCGAGCATGCCCGCGAAGGGCGGCTCGGCATCGTGAGGCCGCGGATTCGCTTCCGCGGCGGAGGGTGGTGTGATCAATGGAGAGGCGGGCGTCGAAGGATGATGTCGAAAGGTCGCAATACGCAACCGAATGACGGAACCGAAAAAATAATGATGGCTGTTATCGCCGCTTCGCCAAGCTCTTCTTGTTCACTCCACGAGACGGATTTGGACACCGTCTCTTTGCGAATATTAGTCGAATTCCGGCAGGAATGTCAACGACTTTATGACCCCTCCAGCCGTTCGGACGAAGCTGAAAATCCGCGCCGCCCTACGATGAATCGGCCGGAATGCCATGCTTCCTGTGAAAAACGGGAATTCAGCGAGCCGACCGGGTTCAATTGAATCGCAAGCTTTTGATTATCAATATTTTACAGCAGCCTCTTCGGCAGACGCTTTCGGCTTATTCTCCGTATCATGCGGTTTTCAGTCTCTCCGAGTCGGAAATTCCTTGGTTTGACACCCTGGGAGGGAAAATCTAGCTTTTGCGCCCGAAGATCAATTCCAACGAATCTGGCGCAGACCCCACGAGGCTCAACCACCATGTCCTCATCCAACCTCGACGCCCGCATGAATCGTCTCGCTGACCGGCTGGCCGGCTGCGGGCAATCGCAATTGCTGACCTTCTGGCCGAGGCTATCAGAGTCGCATCGCGCGGAGCTGCTCGAGGATCTCGAACAGTTGAACCTCGAAGCCATGCCGAACCTGTCCAAGCTGGTTCGCGGCGAGGCTCATTCTGATGCGGCCTCGGGTCGGCTGGAGCCGCCGGTGGTGGTAAAGCGCAGTCATGCGGCGCCATCGGCGCGAGTCCGGGGCGAGGAGTTGCTGCGATCGGGTCGCGTCGCCGCGCTGATGGTGGCCGGTGGGCAGGGCACGCGGCTCGGCTTTGCCGGACCCAAAGGCGCGTTCCCCATCTCGCCGGTGAAGAACAAGACGCTGTTTCAGCTTTTCGCCGAGGCGATTGCCGGCGCCGGCCGTCGATATGGAAAGCCCGTGCCGTGGTACATCATGACCAGCCCGGCAAATGACGCGGACACGCGGAACTTCTTCGAGTCGAATCATCGCTTCGGGCTGGCATCAGATCAGATTGTCTTTTTTCAACAGGGCGTGATGCCGGCCTTCGATCGCGAGGGCCGCATCCTGCTCGATCAGCCGCATCGCGTAGCGCTCTCGCCCGACGGACATGGCGGATCGCTGCTGGCCATGGCCCGGTCCGGCGTGCTGGCGGACATGGCCCGGCGGGGCGTCGAGCACATCAGCTACTTCCAGGTGGACAACCCGCTGGTGAATTGCATCGACCCGCTGTTCCTGGGGTTGCACGCCGAGAGCGGGGCGGAGATGAGCAGCAAGACCCTTCCGAAGGCCGACGATCTGGAGCGGGTGGGTAACTTCGTGATGGCCGATGGGAAATTGACGGTCGTCGAGTATTCAGATTTTCCCGAGTCGCTGGCCCGGGCGCGAAACGCCGATGGATCGCGGAAATTCGATGCGGGGAACATCGCGGTGCACGTGCTGACGCGGGCATTTGTGGAACGATTGACCGCCGATGCAAGCCGATTCGCATTGCCCTGGCACCGGGCGGATAAGAAGGTGCCGTTCGTCGATCTGCCGAGCGGACAGCGGGTGGAGCCGACGTCGCCGAACGCGGTCAAGCTGGAGGCGTTTGTCTTCGACGCGCTGCCGCTGGCCACGCGAACGCTGCTGATGGAGACGGCTCGCGAGGAGGAGTTCAGCCCGGTGAAGAACGCCGAGGGTGTGGATTCAGCCACGACGGCGCGGCGCGACCTGAGCCGCCGCGCGGCGCGATGGCTGGCGGCCGCGGGCCTGTCCATCGCGCGCGATCCTGACGGCCTGTACGAAATCAGCCCGCTGATGGCAACCGAGGAATCGCACGTCCGCGAAGCGGGGAGTCGCCTGTCCGCGGTAGCGTTCAAATCTGGACATGTCTATATTGAGTGATTGACGCGGAGTGACCCGTTTCTGAGCGCGGTGATGGGTTCAAGGTGCGCATCAGTTTCAGCCGCGGGGGCATCACCCAGGGCTGGGATGGGGGCGTAACTTTGGTACTTTGATCCGCGGGGCCCGCACCGCGAAATTCAGGCCGTCCACAGCCGCCGTGGCCCACTCGGCCATTTCCGACTATTCTCCCGCTCCCGATGCCGTGCGTGGCGGCTGCGAATCCTTGTGCAATACATTGCCCATGTCGAAAAAAAAGACCTCCAAATCCGCCGACCCACACGAGCGAACCGCGAATGCGAAGTCCGCTGCCGGGGCGACCACCACGCGCGAGCCGGTGGCCGCGCCGCCCGACGACGCCCGCAAGGCGGCCTGGCCCGTCCGCGCCGCCGAGGAGGGCAAGGCGCTGGCCATCACATGTGCTAAGTCGCTCGATCAGGACAAGTGCGAAGAAGTCATGATTCTCGATGTTCGGGGCGTCTGCCAGATCTGCGATTTCATCGTGCTGGCCACCGGCACGTCCGACCGGCAGATGCGGGCGGCTGCGGATCACGTTGATGACGCCGCCCGCGAGCGCGGCGAGAAGGTCTATCACACGTCGGGGTACGATGAGGGCACGTGGATCGTGGTCGACTTTGTCGACGTCGTGGTGCACCTCTTCAGCGGCGAAATGCGCGGATACTACGACCTCGAGTCGCTCTGGGGCGACGGTGTGCAGGTCGAGTGGAAGTCAGGATCAACCAATTAAGCCAATTGTGTGCCACTGGCTGCTCGTCAGCCAGTGAAGCCGCAAGAGTGCACGACCTACCGAGTGCATTTGCAAGCTAAGGCCTCTCGCGCATTCGCACTGGCAGACAAGCTGCCAGTGGCACCCCTTTCAACGTGCACGGTCAACTTCAGTTAGCAGTGTAATCGACTCTCACCGGCTCTTGCGTTTGCGATCCTTGCGCTTGTCGCGGCGATTGCGTTCGAATCTGGGCGAGGAGGTCGACTGCTTCAGCGTCGGCATCTTGCCGGTCTGCATCGACATTTGTGCAAGCTGCGAGCCCATCTTCATTCGATCCATCATCGACAGGTTCGACATGGCCTTCATCATGTCCCGCGCCTGCAGGAACTGCTTGGCCAGACCGCTGACATCGTCCGGTTCCGTGCCGCTGCCGCGGGCGATGCGGCGGCGGCGCGAGGCGTCGAGCAGCTTGGGATTGGCTCGCTCGCGCGGCGTCATGGAGTTGACGATGGCCTTCAATCGCGTGATCTCGCCCTCGTCGATGTTCATCTCGGTATCGCGCATCATGCCGCCGACACCGGGAATCATCTTGAGCAGGTCCTTGAGCGACCGGCCCTTGGTCATTTTTTCCATCTGACCGACAAAGTCGTCGAGGCTGAGATTGCCCTTGGAGATCTTGGCTTCGAGCTTGGCCGCTTCGTCCGCCTGGAATTGCTGCGTGGTTTGTTCGACCAGCGAGACGATGTCGCCCATGCCGAGGATGCGCCCGGCCATGCGATCGGGATGAAACTCTTCCAGCCGGTCGAGCTTCTCGCCCACGCCGATGAACTTGATCGGCTTGGCCACGATGCTCTTGACGCTGAGGATGGCGCCGCCGCGCGTGTCTGAATCGAATTTCGTCAAAATGACGCCATCCAACTCCAGCCGGGCGTTGAAGTTTCGCGCGGTGTTGACCGCGTCCTGACCGGTCATGGCGTCGAGCACGAGATAGATCTGATGCGGCTGCACGGTCTGAGCGACCTGGGCCACTTCGTTCATCAGCTCTTCATCGATGGAGAGGCGGCCGGCGGTGTCGAGAATGACCACGTCGCAAAGTTGCTTCTTCGCCGCGGACACGCCATTGCGGCAGACCTTTACGGCGCTCTGATGATCGCGCTCGGTATAGACCGGCACGCCGAGCTGCTGGCCGAGCACTTCGAGCTGATCGATGGCCGCGGGGCGCTTCAAGTCGGCCGCGACCATCATCGGCTTCTTGCCCTTGGAGAGGCAATACTTGGCGAGCTTGCCACAGGTGGTCGTCTTACCGGAGCCTTGCAGACCGGCCATGAGGATGATGGTCGGAGGCGTCGACACCCAGGGGATGCGCGAATCGATTGGCCCCATCAGCTTGATCAATTCGTCGTGGACGATCTTGATCATGACCTGATCGGGTTGCAGGGTCTTCATGACCTCCGCGCCGATGGCCTGCTGCGTGACCTGGTCGACGAACTTCTTGACCACGTCGAGGTGGACGTCGGCCTCGAGCAGCGCCGTGCGCACGTCGCGCATGACTTCGCGGACGTTTTCCTCCGTGATGCGGCCGCGGCCGCGGAGCTTGCGGAAGACATCGCTGAAACGATCGGACAGTGCGTCAAACATGGAGGTCTCGCATGGCGAATGCGCGGCGGGTCATTTGAAGCGACAGCGGCGCATGTGTGTTTGCACAATAGAACGGCGATGGACGGTATTCAAGCGACCCCAGGCGGCATCTACCGGCGTTGGCGCGGGTATCGCAGGTGATCGCGCCCATCGGCGCAGCGAAAATGGCCGTAAGATTATAATATATCATAGGTTGCGCGGCGTTTGTGCCGTCCGTGGGGCTGTCGGGGCACGCGACGGCAGCCGAATCGAGGAAATTCAATGGAGATTGCGTTGCGATGTCGATGAATCGCGCAGACGCGTGGAGATCAATTCGAAATGGAGAAAAAACGGGTCAACGTGCAGATTTGTAAGATCAAGTTAATAATGTAGTTATGGAAAATTTGGACGGCCCGAAATCATGGTATGAACGCGTTGACTCTGCCTGGCGTATCTGCTACAGTCCGCCGCGTTGTTGAGGCTCTTCCGACATTCTGAAATACATGGCCGCCGGCCATCAGCATTCGGCTGTTACAGCCGTGGCGCTCCTCCGGATTTGAACTCGTTTCAGATCCGGAGGTTTTTTTTCGGGCGCACGCGTTGAAACTGCGCCACCTTACCCACCTGCAAACCATCAGCATTACATGATGCCCGTTCGATCCAAGCCGGCCCTCTTCATCGCCGAGGTCCGCGAGCATGCGCGGCTTTGTCGTGAGCATTTTCGGGTCACGATGCTTCTGAATGGGTTTCCGCCGGCATCGCCGGGCCAGTTCGTGCACATCTTGTGCCGAGATCCGGAAAGCCCGGACGGCGCGGACAATCGCGCGTTCGCAACGCCGGGGCTGCGCCGGCCCTTCAGCATCGGCGCATTGCGGCGCAGCGGCGATCAATGCGAGATCGATGTCATCGGACGTGTGGTGGGTCCGGGCACAACCTGGCTCGACGCGCTGCGACCCGGCGATCGCGTCGATCTACTGGGACCGTTGGGTCGGGGATTCACCCTGCCGGCTCCATCGCGCAAGGCGCTGCTGCTCGCCGGCGGCGTCGGTCTGCCGCCAATCTTGTGGATGAGTGAGGCCCTCGCCGAGCGCGGCATTCAGCGCGTCGCGTTCTTCGGCGCGCAGACGCGCGATCTCATTCCACTACGCATCACCGACGAGCCGGACAAGAGTGGAAAACCCACGGCCTGCATTGCAGAATTTGCACGATTCCAAACTGACTGCGCCATCACGACGGACGATGGATCATGCGGATTGAAGGGCCGAATCACGCACGCACTCATGCAGCATCTCGGCTGCGGCGCCCGTGCCGATGAACTCATTGCATATGCGTGCGGCCCCGAGCCGATGCTCGAGGCGGTCGCGAAGATCTGCAACTCCGCGGGCATTGAATGTGAGCTGGCGATGGAGCGCGTCATGGGTTGCGGGTTGGGCACATGCCAATCGTGCGTGCTGCCAGT
>CAYXEY010000080.1:0-12916 GCA_964464105.1 uncultured Planctomycetaceae bacterium | reverse complement strand
GGTCGACCGAGATGGAGCGCTTGGGCGCGGCGCGGAACGCGAAAGTCCGATCTTGAGTTCGCACTGGGAATAAGGAAGGGAAGGCCTGGCTCGAAAAGCCGCGCCGCGGGTTCGCGCGAAATGCGATGAACCTCGGGCAGCGATGAGTCAAACGGAGCTTCGTTGAGTATTGCAATTGTGCCTGGCTGGGCCGCGACGACGGCGGCTCTGGAGGAGTATGAACGAAACGACAACCGACTCGGAAGCGTTACGCGAGGCGTGCGCGCAGGCGCCTGGTGGAGTGAGGGCTGGGGGGATTGAGGAGAGGCGCTGCTGCGGCGCCGCCTCGCGGCTCTGGGGGGGACGCTTCAAGAGTCCATGGCGATCCGGCGAGTCAAAGGAACATGGATCGCCCTGATATTCGGGTTCGGCGTCGGCGGAATGGCGAACGGCAGGGGAGACGGGCCGTGAGGTGCTTTTCGGAGGGAACGACGCCGAACCCGTTCATTCAATCAAGCGTCGCGAAGCAACCCGGGGGAAAGAGGCTGCGACGCTTGCCTACGCGGCCGTGACGGCCCTCGTGTGCGTCACGGCCGTGCTTCGGGGGATTTTGGATGTGGGATATTTGATGTGGGATGTTGGATGTTGGATGTTGGATGTGCGATGTGATGTGTTTGTAGGGGAATGAGGAATTTAGAATGTAAGATTTGAAATCTCAGATCTCAGATCCCCAATCCCCAATCCCCAATCCAAAATCCCACATCCCACATTTGAAATCTATTCAACCGCCACAAACTTCCGAATGTTCGGAATCAAGTCATCCACCGTCTGCTTGCGCGACAGATCGAATGGCAGGAATGTGCCGTGGTTGTGGTCGCTGGCCAGAATGATCAGCCGGTCAAAGCGAACATCGTAGCCCTGCTCCTGCGGCTGATGGCCGGTGATAAAGATATCCACGCCGAGCCGGGCGGCGATTTCGTCGAGCTGCTCGCGGGTGTGATTGCGCCCCCACACCAGCCGAAAGACCGGTCCATCCTCGCGAATGTCGTGGGGCGTGAGTTCGCGATCAAACACGCTGAAGTCGAAGCCTTCCATATCTCTCCGATTCGGCAACGAGTGCGACATCCATATTCGGTTCTCGGTGCGAATGGCGATGGGGAATGACGCCATGAACTCATTCATGGCCGCCAGGGCTTCGTCAACGATGTCCGAGCCGTAGGCGAACTCGACGGAGTTGTTGTAATCGTCGATGACCGGTCGGCCGTTCTTTGCGATCGGGTAACCCGTGAACTGGGCCAGCTCGTGATTGGATTGCAGAAAGTGCACCTGGTCGGGATAGGTGCATTTGAACTGCGCCGCCTGGAGCAGCAACTGGTGCGAATGGTCCACCGCGCGGTCGCCGGTCTCGCAATGCACCATCTCGTGCAAAATCACATGCCGTGCGGCCACGCGGTCGAGCATGGCATATCGCGTCAGCTTGTCGAAGTTCTTCATGTGGCCGTGCAGGTCGCCGGTCATGACCGCCTGGCCATAGGCGGGCAGCTTGAGGATCGATCCATGGCGATAGGGATCCTCGCGATTGAGCTGGGCGGCCTTGCGAAACGAGGCGATGGCGTCGGTAGGACTGAATGGGGGAGCGATGAACGTCACGGTGTGTCGCTCCCGCGGCCTTCGCCCTCGATCTCGAGCAGGGCGGAAAAGTCGTAATGATCATCCAACGGACGCGCGGGCACACTGCTCGGCGCAGCCGGCGGAGCGGCTGGCGTGGAAACAGGGGCGTCCGGCTCGGCGTTCTCGCCGGCGCTGCGTTTTGACAGCACGTGCTGCGCCATCTCCAGTCGTTTGATGACTTCTTTCATGTCATTCGGCCGATCGCTGCGGCGAAAGGCGCACGATTCCATCACCAGCCGCGACAGCACCGCCGGTATGGCGTGATTGATCTGTTGCGGACTCGGCGTCCCGGCGCCGGTTGCGATTGTAAACTCATCCGACTTACCTTTCCGGGAGATCAGCGTGGGGAAGGTCTGACCGGTCAGAGTCCAGTAGAGGGTGGCTCCGAGGTTGTAAACATCGGTCTGGGCGGTGAGGTGCCGCCGTTTGACCTGTTCCGGGGCGATGTAGTCGGGCGTACCCTGAATTCGCGGCTTGATGAACCCGATCGGGCAGCTCTGGCCGAAATCGATGATCTTGGGGCCGTTGTCGGTCAAGATGATGTTGTTCGGTTTGATGTCGGCATGGACATAGCCGGCTTGGTGAATCGCATCGAGACCCTCGGCGAGTTTGATGAACAGGTCGATGGCGTCTTCCATCCGTTCCGGCCGTCGCTTCTCGAGCGTGACTCCGCCGACGAATTCCATGATGACATGGACCTCGGACAGCTTAAAGAGCTTCCTGAAGCGTTTCAGCTCCAGCGATCGCCGGAGTGTGGGGTGGTTGAATTTTGACGAGACTTCGAATTCGGTGATGGCCTGATCGAGGAAACGCGTGTCTTCGTCTTCGTCGCGGACCACGCGTTTGAGGGTAAAGACCTCCTCTGAGTCGGGTTTGGTGACCTGGTAAATCTGCGAGCGCGCGCCGATGCCCAGTTTCTCCTTGATGTTGTAACCCGAAATCAGGTCCGCCACGTGGTGCCGCTTTCCCCTTCCCGTCCTGGCTGTAAGCCGCTGGAAAGGCAGATATTAGAAACCCACTGCCCGCAGGGCAAGCCGATGCGACCGGCGGCCCGCGGTCTCGCGCCGCGATTGACAGCATCGGCGCGCCGACGTATCGTCGCAAGCTCTGACATTCAATTAAACCATACCCGGGCGGCGCGCATGGCCATTAAGGACTGGTCGGACAACATCATCCTAGGCGATCTGCAGGACGATCCGCAGTTTTCGGACGACCTGAACGCACTTTCGGACCTGGTTCAGAAGCGGAACCAGGTGGACGTGGTGCTCGACTTCTCGGGCGTCAGCTATCTCAATTCATCCAACATCGCCAAGCTGCTTAAGCTGCGCAAGTTGCTGGTGAACGCCCCCAAGCCGGGCAAGCTCAAAATCTGTGCCATCAATACAAGCGTCTGGGGCGTATTCCTTGTGACCGGCCTGGACAAGATCTTCGACTTCTGTGACGACGTGCCCACCGGACTGGCCAGCGTGCAGATGAACCTCTGATTGACCGGTAGGTCTGCTTTTAGCGCGAAGTTAGCGCGGTTTTTTGCATCGCAAATCCCCACTCCAGTATCATCATTACGATCGAGTTTGCCTCAATTAGCTGCGTCCGCTTTGGGAACGCGGCGCCGCACCGGCGTTAGACGCGTGCCGGCGCAGGGGGAGGATCTGACATGAATCGGCAAATCACATTTCTCGCTGCGTTGCTGTTCTGTGTCAGCGTATGGCCCGCGACCGCGGCGGTTCTGCGCGTGCCGGCGGACCATCCGACCATACAGGCGGCCGTCAACGCGGCATTCTCGGGCGACACCGTTCTCGTTTCTCCGGGCAACCATGCGGGCGCGACGCTGAGCTTTCCGCGGCTGCCGGTCATTCAGGGAACGAACCCAGCTGATCCGGTCGTGGTCAGCGCTACAAAAATTGCTGGACTGTCGTATCAGGGGCCGTTCGATTCTGCCTTTGTACAGCGCGTCTCGGGCGTAACGTTGAGCGGCGCGGGGCTCGCCATTTATGGCGGGGGCAACAATATCACGTTTCAACTCGCTAACTGCCAGTTTGAATACTGCAACCTCGGCGTCAACCTGCTGAACACGGATCCAATCCGGGTCGATGTGATTGCGGGCAGTTTCTTCGCCAACGGCGCCGGCATTGCCTCCCCCGCCGATGCCGTCGGTCCGACTGTTTACGTTCGGGATTCGCAATTCGACTTCAACATCGTGGGCATCAGCGGGCGGTTTCGCGAAGTGCGGGGTTGTCGCTTTTCCGACAACGTCGAGCTCGGGGGCGACGTGGTCGTGCGGAACGGCGACCCGATTGGATTTGTGTTTACGCGGAACCACGTATCCGGGACGTCGGGCGTCGGTCTCGCCTGCACGCCCCAGGGCATCGGGTCGAATGCCATTACACGCGTGCATAATAACTACATTGTAAGAAATACCGTGGGCCTGGATCTGCCCGACTTCGCGGAGGTGGACAGCAACACGATTGCCCTGAACGACGACATCGGCCTGAGGCTGCAAAGCAATGCCGATACGGTGCCTATTCGCAATACCATTCTTTACGGCAACGGCGCAGACCTGACGGCGCCGATCCCGGATTACGATCTGTCCTATTGCTGCCTCACGCAGTTTCAGGCCGGCACGGGCAACATCGCCTTCGATCCGATTTTTGAGAATCCCGCGGGACTCGATTTCCATCTCGCTTCGATGTCGCCCTGCATCAACCGCGGCAATCCGGTTTACAACTGGGCGATCGCCACAGTGGACTCCGACAACGACCAGCGCGTGCGCGGCAACCGCATCGACATGGGGGCGGATGAAACCCCGGCATTCGGCCCCGCGCTGGTGGTCGGCGACCTGAACGGCGATGGATTGATCAACGGGATCGACGTACAGACGTTCGTTGACATGCTGCTCGAGCCGTAGCGGGCGCCGGCTTACATGGTCGCCACGATCTTCTGCACTTCCTCGATCGTGGTCACGCCTTCGATGATCTTGCGCACACCGGCGTCGTACAGCGAACGGAACATCCATTCGCCCGCGGCCCGGCGAATTTCAGCGATGGTCGGTTGCGTCAGGATGACGTCGCGCAGTTGCGGATTAAACGCCAGGATTTCAAACAGGGCCATCCGCCCGCGGAAGCCAACATCCATGCACCGTTTGCACCCGACGGCGGTGTAGAACTTGCCGTGCGGGCGATCCTCAAGCTTCAACTCGCGGACCATTTTCGCATCGGGCCGAAACGCACGCTTGCAATCAGGACAGAGCACGCGGATGAGCCGCTGCGTAATGCACAAGGTGACGCTGTTGGCGATGAGGAATGGCTCCACGCCCAGGTCGAGCAGGCGGAAGATCGTGCCGATCGAATCGCGGGCGTGAACCGTGGTGAGCACCAGGTGACCGGTCATGGCCGCCTGCATGGCCATCTTGGCGGTCTCTTGATCGCGAATCTCGCCGACCAGAATCACGTCCGGATCCTGCCGCAGAATCGACGTAAGCACCGATGCGAAGGTCAGCCCGTGTTGCGGGTCGATCGAAATCTGCGTGGCATTGGGAAGCTCGTATTCCACCGGGTCTTCGATGGTCACGATGTTGCGCGACTGGGCGTCGACCGTTTTGAGGGCGGTGTAAAGCGTAGTCGTTTTTCCACTGCCCGTGGGGCCGGCGATGATGACCAGGCCCGCATCTTGCGAGCAGACCCGGCGTAACTCCGCGACCGAGTCCAGTTCCATGCCCAGGTTTTCAAATTGATCCGGCACCGATGAACGATCAAGGAATCGCAGTGCTAGCTTCTGTCCATGCACGGTCGGCGTCATGTTGACGCGCATATCGACGCGGCGGTTGGGCAGCTCGATGGCGAAATTGCCTTCCTGCACGATGCTGCGCTTGGCGATGTCGGCCTGGCAGAGAATCTTCACCACGTTGAGCATGGCAATGCCGACCTTGGAGGTGACTTCGCCAACAGAGTGCAGCATGCCGTCGATGCGGAAACGCAGGGTGTATACATCGGGCTTGGGCTCGATGTGAATGTCGGTCGCACGGGTGCGGAACGCGACGAAAAGCAGTTGCCGAAAGGCCTCCAGTGCTTCCGACGGACGGCCCTTGTTGGCCTTGTCGATGGCGATCGGTTGACTCTTGCGATTGAGCAAACCGACATCGGTGAGTACGTTAGGCGCACCGGGCGCAACAGGCACGTTGACGCAGGCCAGCATCAGCGGGGCAAGCTGCTTTGAGAGGGGGCCGACGCCAACCTGGCGCACGGCCAGCGAGGTCGCGACCGCTTTGCGATCAAGCGACGAGGGCGGCAGGTCTTCGTTTTCTTCGATGACGATTCGCGCGGTCGGAATGTTGCCGCCATCGCCCTCGACGACATCGGGCAGCAGGCGTATGAAAGTCGTACCGATTCGGAGGGTGTCGCCCAGCGCGATGATGGCCTCGTCGACCCGGTTCTGGCCCATCCAGGTGCCGTTCTGGCTCTTGAGATCCTTCAGCCGGAAGGTGCCCTTGCTATGCCGGATGACGCAGTGCTTGCGCGACGCTTTCACGTCGTCGATGACGACGTCATTTCCCACCTGGCGGCCGATCGACACCTCGGGCTTGTCGAAGGGGACGAACGCCTTGTCGTCGCCGGTCTTGATTTCGAGCCTGGGCATGGTTTCGCTCGGTGGAACGCCGGGTGGGTTTGCCGTGGCCGGTCATCGATCCCCAGACGCCGGCTTCCGTCGAGCACATTATACCCGGAGGCCGAAGGTCAGGCCAAACCGTTACAATTCAGATTAAGCAGAATAGGGGAATAACGGGTCCGCCGCGTTCCGCAATCAAGAAAAAGGACAAAATGTCGTTACCCACGGTCGTCATCGTCGGTCGCCCCAATGTTGGCAAGAGTTCCTTGCTCAATGCCCTCGCGCGCCGGCGGATCTCCATCGTTGATCCGACCGCTGGTGTCACCCGCGATCGCATCATGGCCATTTGCGAACTGGACGACCGGTACTTTGAGGTGGTCGATACCGGCGGGCACGGCATCAAGGACGCCGACAATCTCACCGAGGATGTGGAGTCGCAGATTCGCGTGGCCATCGCCATGGCCGACCTCGTGCTCTTCGTGGTTGATGTCCGTGAGGGCATCACGCCTCTGGATACAAAAGTCGCCGAGCTGCTTCGCGAGGCGAACAAGCCGGTCAAGCTCATTGCCAACAAGGCTGATGTCGAGCAGCACGATCAGGAGGCGGGCGAGCTGCAGCGTCTCGGCTTCGGCGAGCCCATGTGCATTTCGGCCCTGCATGGCCGCGGTCGCCGCGAGCTGATGGAGTGGATCATCGAATTCCTCGGCGAGCGCGTCGCCACCGAAGCGCCCGAGCCGGTCATGAAGCTGGCCATTGTCGGGCGGCGTAATGTCGGCAAGAGCACGTTTGTGAACGCCCTTGCGGGGCAGGAGCGGGTCATCGTCAGCGAAGTGCCCGGCACCACTCGCGATGCCGTGGATGTGCGCTTTCAGATGGACGGCCGCGAGATACTCGCGATCGATACGGCCGGTGTGAAGAAGGTCAGCAAGCAGAAGTCGGGCGTCGAGTTCTACAGCCATCACCGGGCGCTGCTCTCGGTCCGCCGGGCCGATGTCGTGCTGTTCCTGATCGATGCCGGGGCCAATGTGACCGAGGTGGATAAGAAGCTCGCGGCGGAGATCGCCGAGCATTTCAAGCCTGTGATTTTGGTGGTCAACAAGTGGGATCTGGCCAAGGGCAAGGCCTCGGCTGAGGACTATGGCGCATATCTCACCAAGACCCTGCCGGAGCTTTCGTACGCTCCCATCGCGTTTACCACGGCTATTGAAAGCAAGAACATCCAGTCCACGATCGATCTGGCGAGCAGCCTGTTTAAACAGGCACAGACCCGTGTGACCACGGGTCAGCTCAACCGGGCCATCACCGAGACCGTAGGCGAACTTCAGCCGGCCGCGAGCAAGCACGGCGCCGAGCCCAAGATCTACTACGCGACGCAGATTTCGGTCTGCCCGCCGACCATCGTGTTCTTCGTCAACCAGCCGGCACTGGTGCGTGAGAATTATCGCAGGTTCATGGCCAGGCGTTTCCGGGAGATGTTGCCCTTTCCGGAAATCCCGGTACGATTTCTATGGCGGGTGCGCAAGAGTGGCGACGTGGCTCGAGCCGGCGCCTCCGACGATTGACGGCGGTCCGACCTTCCGGAGTTGGGAAGAAAAACCATGCCCGTCGAGTTTCATTGCGAACATTGCGGCAAGGTGGTCAAGGCGCCGAGCGAGGCGGCCGGCCGCAAGGGAAAGTGTCCACACTGCCAGGCGGTGTGCTACATCCCGTCGCCGCCCGAAGAGATCGAAGAGATCGGCCTTGCGCCGCTGGATGACGCCGAAGAATTGAAACGGAAGCGCGCCCTGGAGGAGACGGCCAAGCTGCAACACGCCCTCCTGCACGATCGCGCCACGCCGGATGCGCCGGGCACAACGGGTCGGCCGACACCCGGCGCTGTGCGACCGGGCGCGCGATCTGAACCGAGCAAGCTGGGCATGCCCGAAGCGGAAGTTCAGCAACTTGTGGCGGCCTTCCTGGGCGCCATGGGTGATGGACAGCTGGACCGGGCGGAACGCATTACCTCCCGGCTGCAGAGCGAGCGGGATCAGGTGATTTCCATCGTGGAGCGGATCAGTTCAAACCAGGCGACGGGGGTGGCCCTGCCGAACCTGCCGCGACCTGTGATGCTAAAGTTCCTGAATCAGCTTCGGGACCGCATGTGAACGCAATCACCCTGAATGGGGTGTAATGCACACCGAGCCTCCTGAAAAACGGGACTATATTCCGTTAACCCCGCACACCGACATCCGAGAAACACGCAGTTAGGGCAATTTGATTCAGTAAGTGGCGCAATTTGGCGCTGGAGCGACGCATTACGGGGTAAGATCAAAGGGTCATGCGACCGGGGGACGCCGCAGGGGCGAAAATGGACGCTGGGGCTCAACACGACACTTCGCAGAGCGATCGATTGACGGTCTCCTGTCCTTCATGTGGACAGCAATACCGCGTCGCGCCGCGCCTCATCGGCAAGCGCTTCTCCTGCAAGCAATGCCGGACCGAGTGGCGTGCCGAAACCTCGGCCAGCGATAACGGCGGCGTGCTCAACGCCGGCGGATCGACCTCTCTCGGCATCGATTCCAGCCGCACCGGCACGGACGACATGCCGCCCCTGGCAGGAACGAGTTCATCCATCGTCGACACAAGCTGGGCCGGCAAGCGGCTCGGACGCTACAAGGTGCTCAGCCTGCTCGGCAAGGGCGGCATGGGCGTCGTATGGCGGGCGCACGATGACACGCTTCGTCGCGACGTCGCACTGAAGATTCTGACCGCCACCAAGAAGGCCGTGAAGAACGGCCTCAATATGGAATTGTTCATGCAGGAGGCGCGGGCGGTCGCCAAGCTGCAACATCCCTCTGTCGTGTCTATTTTCGAGATCGCCAACGACCAGGGCGAGGATTTCCTCGCACTGGAGCTGATGGATGGCGGGACCATCAAGGAATACGTTGATCGCTTCGGTCCCATTGAGGCCAAGAAGCTTTTCCTGCAGATGGCTGGTCCCGCGCGGGCCCTCGATGTGGCCCATCGCCGCGGCATCATTCACCGCGACATCAAGCCCAGCAATCTGATGTACGACGACCACGGCAATCTCAAGCTGATGGATTTCGGCCTCGCCGATGTCGCCAACGAGATGGCCAGCGCGAAATTGAAGGGCAAGGCGGTCGGGTCGCTCGGCTGGATCGCGCCTGAGACGGCCAAGGGCGAGCAGACCACGCCGCGCTCCGACATATATGCCATGGGCCTGGTCATGATGTATGCCCTGACCGGTCGCCCGTGGCTCAATGCCGATTCGCGCACCAAGATGCTGCAGATTCACCAGTCGCCGCCCGACCTCGATCTGACCCGTGTGCCGGGTTTGACTCCGGCCAGCGCGGCCATGCTGCAGAAGTGCCTCTCGGTTGATCCGCAGGATCGCTATGAAACCGCCGCCGAGCTGGCGGATCATCTGATCGAGTGCGGCAACGAAGTCGACATGCTCGTGGCCCCGCCGCCGCTGAAAGTGAAGAGGTCGATTTCGCCCGGCGTGTTGATCGGCGGGGGAGCCGCCCTGGTGTTGGCCATCGGATTCGCCATTTATGCGGCTGTCGTCACCCGCGATCCACCGCCGGCCCCGGTCAATGACGAATCAGCGGCACAGCCTATTGCCACTGCGCCGGAGCCCAAGCCGATTTCGCGACCCAAGCCGCCGCCGGCGACGCCGCCGAAGCCGGTTCAGCCAGTTGTGCCGCAAACGGCGCCAAAGCCTGTCAAGCCTGATTCGGAACCGAAAGAGGAAGGATCAGAGGCTGACGCGCCGATGTCGCCGATCCAGGTGAAGCAGTTCACCTCCGCGAACGACTATCCGTCTGCCAATCCGCGATCGCCGTGGCTGGGCGTGGTCGATGAGGCCGCACTGACCTTCATCTCCAGCAAGAGTTCGATGAGCAAGGTGTATCACCTGCCTACTTGCGACGGCGGGCGAAAGATCTATCTGGGGAATCTTGTAAATTATACGTCCGTCAAGGATGCACTCGCCGCCGGCAAGAAGCCATGTCCGCACTGCAAGCCGCCATCAAAGTGATGCGGCGAGTCAAAGAGACAAAGTAATAGATATGGGTGCCATGCCGACGGTCGTTGCGTTTGCATGCCTTGAACTGTGACTCAATCGTCGCCTTCGTCAAGCCCTTCTTCCAACTTGTCCTTGCAAATCTCGCGCAGCAGCATGGTCGCGTAACAGCCTGATTCCAACGCGAATCGAAGCTCGATGAATGCCCCGTGCTCATCGGAGCCTTCGTCGATCGCCAGTTCCTTCGGCGCGAATCGCAAAGCCCGCCGCGCGCCCGAGAGCTTCATGCCGCGCACTTCGTGAAATGCCTCGGGTGTCAGCCCTTCCTCGGCGAGTACCGCTCGCTCAATCTCGCCCATCACGCCGCCCGGTTGAGTCATGCGATGACCGAAGATCGGGCCTGTCGGCGAAATCTCGAATGCGGCGGCCCGCGCGGCTTCAGGAGCGGCGTCTTCAACACGAAAGACGGCACCATTGTCATGCTTCATGGCCAGATCGCCTGCGAGGATCACGTCGAATTGCTCGAGGCGACGGGCCAGCACTGCGTTGAACAATTGCGATTGATACGCGCTGACGAAGAATGACTTCATTCGCGCATCGACCGCGTAAAACGCCCGCTTGTGCTTGCCCCCCGTGCGGGCCATTTCGCGGCAGGCGCGGACGTTGTCGCGAAAGCCATAGGGCCACGACTTCGCGGCGGCGTTGTAGTCGCCGGCGTCGTAGAGTTTGCGTGCTTCGAGCACGGGTCCCGTGTCGTGCGGGCCGGGCCGGCCAAGCATCATGTCGATGACGGCAACAGGATCATTTTTGAGAATCGCCAGGCCCATCAGCCCGGTGTCGCCGCGCAGGCCGAAGCGCTGGGCGCCGAAGTAGTTGGGCACGCCGCGTCTGGCCAGAACATCGCAGATCGCCTTGACGTCGGGCAACCGTCCGGCCTCGACCTCGCGCAGTTTTATGCGAAAGCGGTTGCCGCGCAGGTGGCCGATCTTCAACTTATTGCCATGCCGGGTTGTCGACAGAATGCGAATTCGCGGGATGTTCAAAGCGGCAATTGTCTTCGGATCGATGTGCTCCAGGCTGAGCATCTGCCGGGTGACGGCCCGGGCATCCTTGAGCCCGGCCACGCCGATGTCGCGCGGGTTGCGGTCCAGCGCCCGGGCGATGTCGTTGACCGCCCGCATGGTCGCCAGGCCGGCCTTTTCGATGGTGAAGTAGATGTGATCGCCCGCGCCGCAGGGCTGGTATGCGGGGATTTCCTCGACCTCGAAATCCTCGTACCGTCGCTTGATCGCGGCGGGGATGGCCGGCACGTCGGCGGTCAGATAGGGCAGGTTTGCGGTGGGTAGCTCGGTCGTCATTTTCACTTTAAGTCTCGTCCGGGAAATAGGTTAAGTTGACCAGGGTGGCGGGCGATAGTATAATTCATACCAGCCGGTGGGGTGATCGCGTCCGCTCGGACGCGGGTCCGCCGGCAGGCCCGTGACGAACATCGCTCGCTAGCCTTCGCAGCGTGAGCGGCTTTCCTCATCGGCCTGGATGTGTCCGCTATAGGTCGATGACATGTCACAGGATGCGCTCGATCGCTGTCAGGCGGCGATCGGATACCGATTCAAAGACCACGCCCTTTTGACGTCCGCCCTGACGCACGCCTCCATCACCGCAAATCGAATCG
Organism: uncultured Planctomycetaceae bacterium; assembly: GCA_964464105.1. Classification (GTDB taxonomy): domain Bacteria; phylum Planctomycetota; class Phycisphaerae; order UBA1845; family UTPLA1; genus CAYXEY01. The sequence goes on along the minus strand of CAYXEY010000080.1, from coordinate 968 downwards.
ATTCCAACGAGCGGATGGAGTTCCTCGGCGACTCGATATTGGGCATGACCGTCTGCTGGTACCTTTTTGACAACTACCCGCAATACCTCGAAGGCGAACTGACCAAGATCAAGTCGTCGGTCGTGTCGCGGCGGACCTGCGCCGAGATTTCGGAGAAGCTGGGCCTGCCCGAATGGCTGCACCTGGGCAAGGGTATCGCGGCGAGATCGAAACTGCCGTCGTCACTGGCGGCGGCGGTGCTGGAGTCGCTGATCGCGGCGATCGCCATCGATGGCGGGCTGGAGTCGGCCCGGGCCTTCGTACTGCGGCAGGTCATTCCCTATATCCACGACGCCGTGGCCAGCGAGCATCAGAATAACTACAAGAGCCAACTTCAGCAGCATGCCCAGAAGGAGCACGGGGCCACGCCGGTCTACGAATTGCTCGACGAGAAAGGCCCCGATCACAGCAAGTGCTTCGAGGTTGCGGTGGTCGTCGGCGATCGCCGCTTCACCAGCGCCTGGGGCCCGAGTAAGAAGGAAGCCGAGCAGAAGGCGGCGCAGAATGCGCTGGTTGAACTGGGCCTGCTGGCATCACCCGAGACTATTCTCGCGGACGCGTCCGTCGGCGACCCGGCCGCGGCCTGATTTGAATCGTCGAATCTGAGATCTCAAGTCTGGGATTCGAGTTCAGTCGCCAATCGGCAATTTCAAATCGCGAGAATCCAGGAGCGACTCAAAGACGTAGCCCGCGCCACGGATATTTTCGGCGGCGCCTTCGCGGCGATCGACCACGGCGACAATGCGTTCGACCTTAGCGCCCAGTCCGGTGATGACCTTCGCGGCCTCCAGCACCTGTCCGCCGGTGGTCAGAACGTCCTCGACCACCATCACCACGTCTCCCTCATTCAGCACACCCTCAAGCTGCTTGGCCGTGCCGTAGTCCTTCTTCTGGTTGCGAATGAACACGATCGGCTTGCCCGACGCCAT
>CAYXEY010000079.1:0-12962 GCA_964464105.1 uncultured Planctomycetaceae bacterium | reverse complement strand
CAATCATCTTGACTCCGAGCCGATCATCGCCGCCCGGCTCATCGGCTCCTCACACGCAGACCGGAGCAAGACCGTTCATGCGAACGAGTGAGCTGGCTTAATGCCACGCATCGTTAGAGCATTCTATCAGCTGGGCGAGTTGGAATCGATTGTTCCAAAAAGGGCGGTCGCAACCTGGTTAACCCGCGTCCGTAGATATCCGCGAAGGGATGTAATCGGGAACTGATCCGCCCACTCCCCGGCGTGTCGTTCCATCAGTTGCGGCGTGATGAGCATCACCGTGGGGTGTTCCAGACGTCCGGCATAGGCGGCGCGGAGCAGCAGAAAGCGATTGACGCGTCCAATGCCGAGCGATTTAGCGGCCTGTTGAAACAACCGGCGGGGGGGAACGCCGAGCGCGCGACCCTTCATCGGCTGCAGCCGTCGCACGGTTTCCACGACGATCGCCAGGGCAATCGATCCCAGGACAATCACCAGAAACGCGCCCATGCCGCCTTCGCGGGCGAAGTCACCCTCTTTGCGCATGCTGTCGCGCAGGGCGGACCACGCAGGATTCCCTCCGGCTTGTTGTGCGAGCATCAGCAGCTGCATGTCAGATTTCCTCCGCCAGGGCCATGTCTGCTCCGTCGGTCAGTTTCTCGGCCAGAGGGCGGGCCAGCACACGGGCAACGTGCCGCGCGAGCCGGGACACGCGTGGATCATTGTCCGACGGCGCCATTTCGCGGATGCGCGGAGCGAGCGAATAGAGATGCAGGGCTTCGACCACGATCAACGCCTCGGAGCGATGCGCCGGCCGCGGGTCGTTCAGCATATAGACGAGCGTCACCACGGCCTCAGAGAGCCGAAGTCTCAACATGACGGTTGCCGCCGCGGCACGGACCACGGCATGCTCGCTTTGGGCCAGCGGCAGCACCGCCTCACCCCGGCCATCGGCGCCCATGAGTTCAAGCGCCCGCATGGCGGACACCTGCACCAGCGGGAATTCGTCGCTCAGGCCCCGTTCGAGGATGCGTCGACAAGTCGCATCCCCGATGTGGCCCACGGCCAGCATGGCCGCGGCGCGGACGTCGGCATCCGGATCGCTCGCCAGGTTGAAGATCTCGGCTCGAAGTGCATCTCCCAATGCCAGCGTGGAGACCAGGCGCAGTGCGCGGGCCCGATCGGGCGCGCTGCGCGCTGTCAGTTTGACGCGCGTCTGGGTGACGAACCCGGGCACCAGTCTCACGGCGTAGCCGCCGCCGGCACGCCCCAGAACAGGGTCGATGCGCTCGAAATGCTGCCAGAAGTCGTCGAAGTTCTCGCCCAGCCTCGATTGAGACAGCAGTCGCGACCACTCGACGGGCCGATTGGATGGCAGGCCGGGGTTCTCCACGTCGGCCCTGCGCCGTCGATGCTTCAATTCATGCAGGGCAATGCGGCGCAGGTGAGGCTCGTCGCAATCGAGCACGCGCTGCAGGGCCTCGCTGCTGGCGGACGAATTCAACTGAACCAGCGCCCAGACGGCCTCGCGATTGGCCTCGGCGTGATCGAGCATGAGAAAGCGCTCGATGAGCGCCACTTTTTCCTCGGCCGGAAGGCCCAGTGAAAGCACCCACTTCGGCACGAGTGGAAACAACTCCTCCGGCAGGTCAAACGCGCGGTTGCACCCGTCCGACAGCCAGGCGAGCGTGCGAATGAGCTGAAGGTTGCGTGCGATGGTCGGATCGCGCGTGAGCCAGTGATGCTTGATGAAGGCGGTGAAGAACGCAGTGTCGCGACAGGTCGATATGGCGGAGATCACGCGTCCGCGCAGGTCTTTGTGTCGCAAAGCGATGTAGGCAAACGCCGCGAAGCGCGGCTCCATGCCGCGGGTGAAGATCTCGAGCATCGCGTGCGTGAGCTTCCCGCGACGATTGGAGCCGTTTTCAAAGATCCCGTCCTCAAGCGTCTCCACCTGCAGCATGGCGGCTTCGACGACTTCCGCCCGCAAGTGGCTTTCAAACGACTGCACGGCCTCCATGATCGCGCTGGTGAGAAACTGTCGCTCCTCGCGCATCAGTTGCAGCGTGTTCACAATGGCCGAACTGACGGCCTCATCACCGTCGGCGACGTCGCACAGCCCGGCGCATGTATCGCCGTAGACACGTCGATGTTCCTCGCAGAGGTGCAGCAGGGTCTCCGCGGCCTCGATGCGCACCAGCGGCGCCCCGTCGTGGACGCCCAGGGCCGCGAGATACGCCAGGCGCATGTTCCCGCTTTGTCGGATGATCCGGATCGTGTTCGACCGCGACTGGACCCGTGGACTGCGAATGCTCTGCCGTAGCGCGCGAAACAGCTTGCCGGCATTGCGAATGATCAAGTGCTGGCAGGGATCGCCAAGCTGATCGAAAAGGTCGGGCAGATGGACCAGCCCGGCTTCGCGGCTGCGCTCGAAGAGCGTCTCCAGCAGCAGCAACTGGGTCTGCACATCGACCTGAGGCAGCGCCTCGATCATGGCGAGATCGGCCACGTCATCGCCGGCGGCTTTGAGGAAATCAAGGATTTTCGGACGATCCTGCACGCGCACTCCCCTTCACGTGACTGAATCGGACGGTAGGAATGCAGAATGCAGAATGAAGAATGCAGAAAAGAAAATCCGAGTCAGCCAACGGCTGATAACCGAGTATTCGCTAATGGCTAATGGCTAATGGCTAATGGCTGATGGCCAATGGCTCAGTGATGTCCATGTGCCGCGGGCTTGGCTCGCTTCGGCGCCGGCGTCCCATCGGGTTTCCGGACGCGGAACAAGTCGTAGCGCAGCTCCGCACCTTGGAGCATGTCTTCCAGGACGTGCAGAAAGATCATCCGCTTGCGGAACGGAAGCGTCTTGAAGAAGCCGAGTCGATTGAGTTCGCGCCGCCCGTCGGCGAGGGAGATCGCCACGTTGCGCGAGGCCTCTTCATACCAGAGCATCTCGAGTCCGTGACGCTCGAATGCGGCCTCGTACTCGGCCGTGGTCCAGAGGAACACATTGGGATTGTGCTCGGTCGGCAGCTTGTTGAGAAACTTGATTGGCTGGAACACGACTTCAAGATGGCTGGTGATGTCGCCAAGGCACAGAACGCCGCCGGGCCGCAGCACGCGGGCACACTCGCCAAGAAAGACATCCTTGTCGCGATAGTGCAGGGCTGATTCGAGATTGAAAATGACATCGATTGAATTGCTGGCCAGCGGCAGTTTGTGTGCGTCGCCCTGGGTAAACCATGGGCGCGTCGGTCGGCCATGCCAGCGGCTCTCGGCGGCAGCCGCGCTGGACGCAAGATACTCGAGACCGATCAACCGTCGCGGATGATATCGTCCGAACATCCATCCGCTGGGCCCGCCGATGCCGCAGCCTACATCGAGCATGGTTGTCGCAGATGTAATGGTCGTGTCACCGAGCAGTTGCCAGACCAGGGATTGCTGGTGCTCGTCGAATGAAGCGCATCCGGCACTTTCGGCATATCCACAATTGTATCCAAGCAGCCCATGCGCCTGCGTCAGGCGCCAGTTGGGTGCGTAATGGGCTTCCATGGTCTGCTGCGACATCGAATCTCCTCTCGTGGGCCGGGTGCGGCCGGTGCAGAGTGTAGCCTAAGATCGGCGGCCTGATCCGAGGTAAATCGCAAGCCCGGCGGCGAGCGGCGATCGTGCCAAGTCGCGGGGCGCGGCCATCGTCGGCGCATGCCGATTTGGCCCGAATCCGGGCTGCACCGGCCCATCCGTGACAGAGTGCGCGGAGTGCGCATAAACTAATGCACGCCGGGTCACTCGGGCGAGTGGCGGAATGGCAGACGCTGGGGACTTAAAATCCCTTGGCCGTAAGGTCGTGCGGGTTCAAGTCCCGCCTCGCCCAGTTCAATTCTGTCCCGCCGATTCCATTTCCGCCCCTATGTTTATTGGGCATTTCGCGCGAAGTTTCGCGACCTGTCATTTTCAACGCAACCGAACCGACTGGAATGGTCGGGGCGGGTTGTGCGCTTGAATCCGGTAAGCTGGACGGTAAGCGCGCCGCCACGATATCCAGCGGCCCCGATGAACCGGTCGGGTGGAGCTGCACCACTTCTCGGATCAGTGTTGAATTGCCGTTCGACGGGGACAGGCAGACCAGCCCGGATGCCACGTCGTGAATGCCCAGGCGGTTGTAGGTGTTCATGGTTAGCACCGGCGTCGAATGCTGGGCAAGCGTTTGTGCCACTTTGACCGAAGGGCCACCACGCAACATCGCCGTGATGAACGACACGCGGAGTGCGTGAAAATCGCAATAGCGGCCCGCAGAATCGACCATTGCGAGAAAGTCGACCGACAACCGCTCCCGACGTGCCACACAGCCCATAGCCTCGCGTATCCACGCGGCGCGGGCACGCCGCAAGTCTACACGGATCATGTCCGCCGTTCGGTCGGGAATCGCACCGAAGACGGGTTCACCTTCCGACACTCCGCCCAGCCACGGCCGCAACAGGTCCGCCAGGTCGGCGCGGATCGGTTGCCGATCCTCGGTCCGCCGCTTCGCCGCCGCCTGTAGCACGATGCACGGCGGGTCATCATCCAGCCGGAAGTCCGCAACGCGCAGGCTGAGCAGCGCTCCTACTCTGAATCCGCTCCCGGCCGCGACCCGGTAGACCATTGCTCGATCTGCACCGGACATGCTGCCCCAGGCCGGGCCAGGCATCGCAGAGTCAATCGCCGAAATGCACAAACCCTTGCCATATCGACAAGGTATGAGGAGGCCGCAGGGGACTGAACATCCGTGGCGGCGATGATGTACGGATTTCAAGTTCCGTCTCGTCGAATTCTATTTGATTCACCGTCGGCGGAATTGCTGGACGAGAAGCCCAAGAACATCGAGGGCAGAATGAAGAGACTCAGCAGCGTCGATGTGCAGAGTCCACCCAGGATGATGATCGCCATGGGATGCTCGATTTCGTGGCCCGGTCGATTTCCGGCAACTGCGAGCGGGAGCAGGCCGAGTCCGGCGCAAAGGGCGGTCATGAGGATCGGGGCGAGGCGTTCCTCGGCGCCCTGAATCACGAGTTTGAGTCCGAGCGGCATGCCCTCGGATTGGAGGTGGCGGTAATGACTCACCAGCATGATGCCGTTTCGGGCGGCGATGCCGAGCACGGTCACGAATCCCACCAGTGATCCGAGCGACAACACGCCGCCGGTCAGAAGGGCGGCCGCGACGCCGCCAATCAGCGCAAAGGGGAGCGTGACAAAAGTCAACAATGCGAGGCGCGTGGACTGGAAGTCCATGTGCAACAATAGAAAGATGCCGGCCAGGGCGAAGATGGACAGCATGACCAGCCGGTTGCGCGATTCAACGCGTGCTGCATATTCGCCCAGGAACTCCGGGTGGTAGCCGCGATCGAACGAGAGTTTTCGAACGCGCTCCTCGATATCCCGCGCGACGCCGCCCAGGTCGCGATCGCGCACGTTGCAGGTGACATCGAGCCGGCGGGAGGCGCCCTCGCGCTTGATTTCGTTCGGCGTGGGAACGATGGTCACATTGGCGACGTCCTTCAGCGGGACATGGCCGCCGGTCGGCGTATCGATGAGTAATTCCTGAATGGAGGCGACGTGGGAACGCACCTCGGGCCGGCCCCAAACCGTGACGTCGAATGACATCTGCTGGTCATACACTTCACCGACCTTGAGGCCTTTGACCAGCGTGGTCGCGGCATTTCGGACCGATGCCGCGGTCAAGCCAGTCAGCGCCGCGGCTTCTGGCCGAAACGTGATTTGCACCTGCGGCACGAGCACCTGCGGCTCGATCTTCAAATCGGCCACGCCGGGCACGTCCTTGATGACCGCTGCTATCTCCGTCGCCTTTCCGCGCAGAACATCCATATCAGGCCCGAAGACGCGCACGACGATGCTCGCGCTGGCGCCGGTCAGCACCTCTTTGATGCGTTCCTTCAGGTAGGTCAGCACGTCGCGGTACAGCCCCGGATAGCCATCGACGATCGTCTGTATCTTCTGCACGGTGAGGTCGTAATCGACGTCCGGGTCGATGCTGATCCAGAGTTCCGTGAAGTTCGGGCCAACGACCTCGTCCGCGACCTCGGCACGTCCGATGTGCGAACCGAAATTGCGCACGCCGGGCACGGCACGAAGTTCCTTGCTGGCCTGAATGGTGATTCTTCGCATGGCTTCGAGCGAAGTGCCTGGCTTCTCCACCCAGTGCATTAGAAAGTCCGTCTCCTTGAACGTGGGCAGAAACTCCTCGGTGAGCCGCGTTACACCGAACCCTGCCAGGGCGAACAGGATGACCAGCGCCGCCACTGCGCGACGCGGACGCAGTACGAAGAACGGCAACACCCGTCGATAAGCAGCCTTCAAGGCTCGCACCAAGGGCGCGTCGTGACGGCGCGAATGTCCACGCGGGAGCAGCACGAGCGACATCGCGGGTGTGACGGTCAGCGCCACGGCGAGCGAGGCGAGAATCGCCAGTATGTACGAAACGGCCAGAGGTCGAAAAAACGTGCCGGCCAGGCCGGGGAGGAAGAACACCGGGAGGAATACGAGGATGACGATGAGACTGGCATAGACCACGGCGCTGCGCACTTCGAGCGACGCATTCAGCACCACTTCAAATGCCGGCCGTGGCAACGCCGATTCACGATTCAGACGCAGACGTCGGGCGATGTTTTCCACATCGATGATGGCATCGTCGACGACTTCGCCGACCGCGATGACCAGTCCGGCGAGAACCATCACGTTGAGCGTGCCGCCCCGCAGGTAGAGCACTACGGCCGCTCCAAGGATCGAGAGCGGGATCGCGGTCAGGCTGATGACGGCGGTTCGCCAGTCATATAGGAAGATGATCAGCACGATCGCAACCAACGCACAACCGAGCAGCATGGCATGGGACAGGTTGTCGATCGAGCGTTCGATGAACGTCGCCGGTCGAAAAATTGTTGAGTCTAAATTGATGCCTTTGAGACCCGGCTTGAGGGCCTCGATCGCTTCCTCGACATGCTTCGTCACCGAAAGGGTGTTGCCCCACGGCTGTTTCTCGACGATGAGCAGAAGCCCCGGCCCGTCGTTGATAACCGCGTCGCCGATGGGCGGCGGATGACCTTCGACGACTTGTGCGATGTCGCCGAGTCGAATGGGAACGCCATTTCGGAATTCCACGACGGCCCTGGCGAGGTCCTCCGGCTGCATAACCCACGCCGCATGCCGAATGGCCATGCGCTGATTCGGTAGATCCACGAATCCGCCGGCGCTGACCACGGTCGCATCGCCGGCCGCCTTGACGACGGCGTTAAGCGAGATGCCATGGGCGCGAAGCACGTCTGGATCAACCAGCACCTGCAACTGCCGATCGCGCTGCCCCCAGATGGCGACGTTGGCCACGCCGGCGATGGCCATGAGCTTGGGCCGAATGGTCCATTTGGCCAATTGGGTCATTTCCATCTGCGAAAGGCGGTCGGAAGAGACGCCGATCTTGAGAATGCGGCTGAGCGACGATAAGGGCGACAGCATCACCGGCGGATGGGCCAGGGCGGGCAGGCGTGGGGCCTCAACCGCCAGTCGCTCCTGAACGATCTGGCGGGCCTTGAGCAGATCGGTTCCTTCATCGAACAGGAGCACAACCGACGAAAGGCCCAGCACGGACTTGGATCGAATGGTCCGCAGCCATGCCGTTCCGTTCAACGCATTCTCCAGCGGAACGGTGATGAGATTCTCGACTTCGTCGGTGGAAAGCCCTGGTGCCTCCGTCTGAATTTCCACCAGTGGTGGTGCAAACTCGGGGAAGACGTCCAACGGCGTAACGCGCGCCGTCTGCACGCCCACGACCATCAACACGATGGCCAGCGCGATGACGGGAACGCGAAAGTGAAGGGATGTGGACACGAGCCAGGTGAGCATATTGAAGGGGGATCAGGTTGTTGAACGCGTCATTTTCCCGCGCCGAATTCGACACCGAACAACTCGGCCGCACCGTCGGTCACTACTGTCATTCCGTCGCGGAGCCCCCGTGCCAGAATCGCGTTTTCATTGACGGAGTCGCGTATTTCGACGCGGCGCCTTACGAACTGTCGCGCCTCCGTCTGCTCATAGACCCACGTGTTGCCGTGAATGTCGTAGAGAATTGCGGCCCAGGGGACCATGAGACCAGTCTGCCGACCGCGCGTGGGAATCCAAATGCCGACGCGCTCCTGTGGACGGTGTTCCATTGCAGGATTCGGCAATCTGAAAAAATAATCCATGCTGGAAGACAGCGGATCGGCGGTCGGCAATCCCTTGACGCGTTCAATTCGCTGCATCTCCGATTTGAACCGGCCATCCATGCCGCCCAATCGGACTTCCCCTTCAAAATCCAACTCCGCCATCGCGCCGACATAAACCGGCACGCGAATCCACAAAGGATCGACGCGGATGAACCGAGCAACCGGCGCGCCTGCCGCGACGACCTGTCCAGTGACAGCCGAAAGACTCTCCAGCATCCCGTCGAACGGGGCGATGAGGACCAGGGCGATCTGGCGATCCGCCTGCATGCCCTCGGCGGCGCGTTTCCACGCCGTCGACCTGGACTGCGCCGCTTCGAGGCGGGCGCGTGACAGTTCAGAGTCCGCTTGGGCCTCATCCAGGAGCTTCTCACTTGTGGCATTCTCCTTGCGAAGGCGCTGGGCTCTTTCCAGTCGCACTTGGGATGAGTCAAGTTGCACCCGTGCCGCCGTGACTTCACCCTCGGCTTGTGCCTGCGCGGCTTCAAGATCGGCCATGGCGCGGGCCAGCGCGATTCGTTCCGCAGGCGTCAACACTTCCTTTCCGGACATCACGACAGGCTGCAATCCCAGAATTGCGTCACCTTTCTTGAGAATCGCCCCGGGCTGAGGCGGTGAATGCTGCTCAACGTCCACGATGGTTCCGGCAAACGGGGCGGTGAGTTGGATCATTCCGCTCGCAGGGACGATCACCTCTCCGCCGAAAAGCCGGCTTCTTGCCGCCGAACCCTCCCTTACGGCGACCGTTTTGATCGCGAGACGATCAATGGCCTCGGGTGTCAGCGTCAGGGTAGTCAGGGCGGTCTCGGCGACGCGATTCTCGACGGTTGCATGAAGCGGTCCCGAGGATTTTGCGGCGCCGGAGTCCGGTCCGGCGTGAGCATCCATTGAGACCATCACACCTGCCGATGCGAAGGCGATCGCCGCCCAAAAGCGCCTCGATCGTTGAATAAACTCATTAGATTCGAGCATCATGGCACCTCACTCCAGCGTGCCTCAAAGCAGAAAGGCCGCGAGAATCTGTCGAACAAAGTCCGCAGTAAAGTTGATCAGCGTCTGTAACAGCATGTTGATGAAATTGGCAAGGTCATCGTTCTGCATGGTTGAATTCCTCCTGGGGAATAGGATGTGCTGGGGAGAGTCCGCTCGTCGTCACGGGCGGTCGCCGCCCGCCCAACGAACGGATCAGCTCGGTGTTGGCCAGCGCGCTGCCGCGCAAGGCCTCGACATAGGCGCGCCCTTGATGCAACAGAAACTCCTGCGCTTCGAGCAGGAAGAGAATGCCCTGTTCCCCGTTTTCGTATTGCCGTCGAATAATCTCGACATTTTGCCGGGCGCGGGGGAGCGACTTTGATTCAAGCAGGTGTACCATTTCGCGGGCTGCGTCCGCCTTGACGCGGGCCTGCCGCACTTCCAGGGTCATGCGGTCCAATACGCTTTCAAGCTGCTTGCGCAGTTGTATGACGGTGTACCGCGTCTTGGCGATCTGGGCCTGGTTCTGATCCCACAGGGGCAGCGTCATTTGCACACTCGGCCCAAGAAGGGAATCAATGATCTGCCTGCGGATCAGATCACGCTGGGCACGGGACTGAATGGTCGGAGCCGTGGGCGCTCCAGCGGCGATCGATGCCCGAGCAGTGTCGCCAATGATGTCCCGACCCGGAAGCGCGCGACGATCTTTGCGTTCGGCTTCGAGACCTACGACAACACTCGGAAAAATCTGCAGGTATTCCCGCTCCAGTTGAGCCTCCGCCGAACTCACCTGGCTCTCCGCCACACGCACGTCAAAGCGTTCGTTTCGTGCGAACTGCAACAGATGGTCGGTGGCGCAGTCAGGCGCGGACTCCGCTTCCAGTGTGCCCAAAAGCGTCCAAGCGTCCGGCCAGCGCACCAGCCCCAACCTGCTTGAAAGGTCCAGTTGGGCCGCGGCGAGGTCGCGTCGAATTCCGATCAGCAGTTGTTCGACTTCGAATGCATGGCTGCTGACCAGGTTGACGTCGGTTTCATCGGTCTCACCGGCATCGTGGCGAATCCGGGCCAGGCGCTGGGCCTTTTGCGTGATTTCCAGGTTCTCGACGGCGATCTGTTCCGCGCGCCGCCAGGCCAGCACCTCGATGCACTGGTTTCGCACATCGGCCGCCAGTCGCACACCGCGATCGAGCACCAAGGCTACGGTTCGGGCCAGGTCTGCCTCTGCGACCTTCTTGCGGACGGGGATCTCCCAGAGATCAACCAGTTGTTGAGCGAAACTGAATCCCAGGCTTGAGCGTCCGCCGGCCTCGGGGAATCGGACGCTGAAGAAAAGATTCGGATTGGTGAACAGCTCGGACTGAACGACATCGGCGCGGGATGCGCCGATCGCAACGAAGTCTGCCTGAAATGCCGGATTGTTGAGCAGGGCGACGCTCACCGCCTCGTCAATGGTGAGACCGTCTTCGAGCAGGGATTGTACACGCGACTGGGTAAGATCCTCATCGGCGGGGTCATATGCCGTCGATGCGCCGGTTCGCTCGGCGATTTGCCGGGAGGCGTCCTGGAAATCTCGCTGTGCGTCGACTTTGACGCAGCCCATCCCCGCCCATACGCATGCACTGCATGCGAAGGCGCGGAAAAGCCGCTGAGAAAAAAGCCGTCTGGTTCTTGATGCCGGGTTCATTCGCCTCTTGTGGTGCATGGGTACGCAGGGCGTCTTACCTGCCGAAGCTGGGAAGCCCATCCAGAGCGATCGTATAGAAAATGCCGGCACCCCAGTCTCCATTCACACCGTCACCATCCAGGCCGACCCGTCCGTTGAGTCCGAGCTTGTGCCCCGGGGCCACTTCGAAAATGAAACCGGCGTCAAGGCTGTGCTGGTTACGCAAACCCTCGGTTTGCGAGGTTTCGTGCACGTAGTCCACAACGAGATCAAGCTTGTCGGTGACCTTCCAGTCGGAACCCAATGCGGCGCCCCACTGGAAGTAGCGGACGTCTTCGATGTTGTCGCCGTTCACGGATTTGAGGAACGGTGCGAAGTGGATTCGAACATGATCGGCAACGGACTTGCTGAACAGGCCGCGCAGCTCGTAGTCCACGCCGCTCGATTCATAGCCGGTCGGAATGCGGATGTAATTTCTCAGGGCGAAGGCGGGCTGCCAGTCCTCCTCCTTGAGAAGTTGCCAGTGCCAGCCGAGACGAATGTCGCCGTTCCCGTTAACGCCCCCGTCACCGAGATCGATTCCGGTCGTTTCAAGCGTGAGATGGTGCATCGGCGCGATGCCGTAGTCGAGCGACAGGGTGTAGGTCATCTCATCGTCTCCGCCTCGGAATCCGGTGGCCCAATTGAACTCGTTGCGAATGGAGAGCTGTCCGGGTCTGAGTGCGTCCGCGCTGCGCAGCCGCCACGGCCCGCCGATGCCGTAAGCGCGCTCGGCGTAATAGTCGGCGTTGCGTTGCTGCCCCGAGGCGTCAGACTCGGCGTCCAGGGCCATGGGTTTATCGTGAGATTCAACGGGGGTTTCCTGCGGCGACACTGAGTCGGCGATGAGTACGGCGTCAGAATTCAACGACAGTGGATCGCGCGAGCCCCTGCGCGGTTCGGCAGCACGAACGACGGCGACCGAAAAGAGAATCACCGCCGCGGACTTTAGCCCCGGACGATTCGAGATGCTTGTTCGACGGTCTTCTACAAATGCTATAATCATGGTTCACGTCCTTGTACCCAATGGCCTCGACCGGACAGTCTTCCGTAACACACCCGCGTCTTTCCAGTGAATTTAGTTAGTCATCCGCGTCGCCGTTGCCGGCTTCTTCCTCGTGCTCGTGTTCACGTCCGTCTGGCGAATAGATCACTTCGTGCCGCTTTCCGTCCTTGCGGAACTTGACTTCGTACAAATAGACGGTCTTCTTCTCAACAAAAAGCGGTGCGTCCTTGCCCGCGCTGGCGCGAGCCTTCTCGATGACGGCGTTTGGGGCAGTACCGGCAGGAATGACCTCTTCGATTTCGACGACATCGCCCGCCGCCGTAACCAGGCAATCTACGTTTCCGTTCGGGCCTTTCCACGAGCCTTCGTAGTAGGTAAGGCCGTGTTCGATTTCCTCTGAGAATTCGGTGAGCTTGGAGCCGGCGGACACCTTCTTGAGGGTTTCAAGAGCGGCCTTGGGAACGTCTGCTTCCTTGACTTTGCGCTCCCGCTCCTCGTGTTTGGGCGGCTCCTTGGCTTGCACGAGCGCGAGGCACACCATAGATGTGAGCGTCAATGTCATGACGGCGATGCGGAGTCGAGCGGTCATTAAAACACCTCTCCTTGATAAGTTGTTTCACATTGAGTGCGGCGCTTACGACAACACCGCATCCCAATTTCGAGGTAGATGTTACGGAGACCTCTCTTTCCAGACTGTGACCAGTTCATTACAAACTTGAAAGGTTCTCTTGATGGCTGGTCACAGATGGCGTTCTGCCCCGTATGCTGATGACCAAGTTTCCAGGGGTGTAGCATGCGTGCATTGGTCATTGAGGACGAACCGGGTGTTGCCTCATTCATTGAGGGATGCTTGCGCGAATCCTCCATGGTTGTCGATACGGCGGTTGACGGAGATGCCGGCTTTCGCCTCGCACTACAGAATCCTTATGACGTCATTGTTCTGGACCTCATGCTACCAATGCGCGACGGTTTCAGTGTCGTTCGAGGCCTGCGCGCCGAGGGCGTGAAGTCGCCGGTGATTTGCTTGACCGCCAGAGATGCCGTCGATGAC
>CAYXEY010000078.1:10837-13069 GCA_964464105.1 uncultured Planctomycetaceae bacterium | reverse complement strand
AAGTTCATCGTCATCGTCGATGAGGACGTGAATGTGCACGACGAACAGGCGGTCATGTTCGCAGTCGGGGCTAACGTCGATCCCCGGCGCGACACGTTCATCGTCGAGGGCCCGCTGGACATCCTCGACCACGCCGCGCCCTACGAGGGCGCCGGCAGTAAGATCGGCATCGACGCGACGCGGAAAATCGCCGGCGAAGGCATCGTCCGCGACTGGCCCAAGCTGCTGGACATGAGCGAATCGGTGAAGCGGCTGGTCGATGGCCGCTGGCGCGAGTATGGCATTTGATCACAGAATCCCATAGCGCAGCCCGATTTCGTGCGTCTTGATTTCATATGACAGACAACCTGGCACCGCTTGACGACGATCTACCGCCGACCGACTACGATGTCGCCGAACCGATCGACAAATCGTCCGTGCCGATGCCGCGCTTTCAGCATGGCGCGGGTTCGACTCCGCTGTCCGACAAGGACGATCCCCGCCAGCTGGTGCCCCGCGATCCCCCGCATAATTGTCCGCATTGCCATCGCGGGCTTGGCGGATTGGTAGGTCGCGTCTGCCCCGAATGCAACAAGCCGTTCGATCTCGAAGCCGCCCGGCTGACCGGCAGCGAGATGACCGCCGCGGCGGCCGAGGATCGGCATGCGGTCCGCGTCGATCGCATCAAGCTGATCGTCGGACTGGCGCTGATTGCCGTGGGGTTCGGGGTGCCGCTGAAAATCTCGCCGACCGGAGTTCGTTTGTGGATCCTGTGCACCTTCGACGGCACGATCCTGGTGCTCGCCCTCCTCTATAAATGGTTCTTTGAGAAGACCTGGTCGCACATGGCCCTGATTGCGGGCACGGTCATGATCCTCTTCGGCCTGTTGCTGCTTGCGGCAACCTGATTTCAGTTGATGGGGTTTCGCAACTTTCAAATTGTCTGCGCATTTCGCGTAACCACGCCGCGACGGCGACGCATGCCGCGCCCTTCGCTACAATCCACCGCATGTCTGTCAAAAACCCATCCCGCCCGCTCATCTGGGACGCTGGCCGCCTGAATGATCCGCACGGACAGTCAGACAAGGCGACGCGCGTGCGGGCCATGTTCGATGCTATTGCGCCCACTTACGAGCGAGTCAACCGCGTTCTCTCGCTTGGCCGCGATGCCTTCTGGCGACGCGAGGCCGTGCGCATTGCGGGCGTGCGGCCCGATGACCGCGTACTGGATATTGCCTGCGGCACCGGCGATTTCGCGAGGGCGTTCGAACTGGCCAAGCCTTCGAAAACCATCGGCACGGACTTCGCGGGCAATATGCTCGCACGCGCGGCAACAGCGACTCAGGCGTCGATACGCTGGTGCCAGTCGGATGCCCAGGCCCTGCCCTTCGCCGATGCGTCATTCACCATCACCAGTTGCGCATTCGGCGTCCGCAATTTTCAAGATCTCGATCGCGGACTCGCGGAAATGCGCCGCGTACTCGCTCCGGGCGGCCGCGCGGTCATCCTTGAATTCGGCGTGCCGCGAACGCCCGTGCTGGGATCGCTCTACGGCGTCTATATGCGTCGCGCCCTCCCGCGGCTGGCCCGCTGGATCAGCCACGACACCACCGGAGCCTACGATTACCTGCCGCAGTCGGTGTCATCGTTTGTGAATACGCCCGAGATGATCGAGCGGCTGCGCAAGGCTGGCTTCGAACGCGTCGAGCACAAGCCGCTTACGTTCGGCGCAGTCGTCGTGTATCTCGCCTGGAGAGGCCGATGACATCGGCGTTTGATGTGCCCAACGCCGCGGCCGCCGACCCGTTTGTCGACGTCTGGTCGCGCACCAGTCCGCATCACCGCCGCCAGGCCATCGGCATGCTGTTCTTGCTCGCTTTACTGTTCGCCGGGTTGTGCTGCTTCACATTCTGGCTTCGCACGGGGCGGTATTTTCCGCTCCTCTACGACAACTACGGTTCGCTGATGCAGAAGAGTTTCGACCCGACAGGGCCGAATCAGATCACACTCTCACACTTTCTCACGTACCCCATCAGCGTGCAGCGCGTTCCGATTCATGCGATCACGCTCGGCCTGCTCTTCGCCTCGCTCAGCTCGATTCCTATTCTGGTCTCAATCCTCTACCGCTTTCCCTATTCGATCATCTTCGCGGCCATGGTCGTCTTCCTCGCCGCCATGCCCTGGCTCGGACTGACGATCCTGCTGGGCTGCGGCATTGCCTCGCTGAAGCCCTTTCGCCTCTCATTTCGTTAT
>CAYXEY010000078.1:0-10827 GCA_964464105.1 uncultured Planctomycetaceae bacterium | reverse complement strand
GATGGGCAGGTTGATGCCGAGCAGGCCGACCATCTCGGCGTCGCGCGAGCCGGCCGGTTCCGTGCTTTCGCCTGATGTCAATCGCGCGCTCCGCTACGCCCCGTGGTTCCTCTCGCTGCTGGGCTCGTGCGTCATTTGCGCGCTGGCCCTGGGCGTCGCCCGGCTCATCAATTTCCGCCCGGGCGGCATTCCGCCGATCCTCGCGGTGCTTTTCGCCATCCCCGTCATTCTGTTTCACGCCAAGGTTGGGCGCGACGAGTTGGAGTATCACCTGCTGGAACATCAGATCGGCCCCGGGAGCGACTCGGTCTTTGTCAATCGCGACATCGGGGCGCTGGCCGACCAGCGTACAACGCGGTTGTGGAGCGAGAGCCGCAGCCGGCCTTACGAAGAAATTCGCGGCGAAGTGCTGAATCGATTGATTTCGGAGGCCGTCGATCAGGCCGAGACTGATCGCCTGACCGCCGCGGCGCGTTGCGACGACTTCATCACCCACTACAGCCAGTCGCGTTACATCCCCAACGTGCTTTACCTCAAGGGCCGGGCGCTCGATCAGCGTTTGAAGCGCCGGCGGCTCCTGCGCGATCACCGGGCGGAGTATCAATCCGAACACCCCAGTCCACGATCGAGTTCCACCTGGAAGACCCTCGTCGAGAATTACCCCGCCAACGAACTGGTTGTCGCGGCGTACTATCGGCTCGCCATTCTCAGCGCGCGCGACGGCAACTTCGCCGAGGCGCTCAAACTGCTTGAGCTTGCTTCGCAGCCGCTGCTCGAACCTGTGGCCCATGCCGATTCCTCTGAAGGACCGCGCAATTCGCTCCGCGTTTATTTTGATCGCTCGGTCGACCACGGCGAGCGCCTGGGCGTGGATCGAGCTTCGATCGCCTTGCGCGCCCGGCGGCTTGCCGAGATGGTTGCGGCCTGCAAGAACGATGAAGCCCGCCCCTCATCCGAGGTGTTTGGATCGGAGGACCAGGGCGAGCCGCGACAGGTCCATCCATTGCAACTGCTCATTTCGCTGTATGACGACGAACCGCAATACGAGGCCAATCTGGCGGGCATCGGCAAGTCGTTTCCGCAATCCGAAACGCGCCATTACGCCGACATACGCGGAGCCGGTCTGATCCCGCCGATCAGCCGGCGTATTGAACGGATGCGGGCGATCGTGCGGCAGACCGAGGGCCATCCCGCCCATGCGGAGGCCTTGTTTCGCCTCGCCGATGCATTGCAGGATGACCGGATTACAGACGAATGTGAAAACACGCTGGAGGAGCTGGTTCGCCAGCATCCGCAGAGCACGTGGGCCCAGGAGGCCCGCGAGCGGCTGATGTCGGTGACCATGTTGAAGGGTACAGCGGCGCCATTGCGCTAGAATTGGCCTGTATCCATCGTCAAGGTGGGAAAGAGTCGCATGTCGAAAGAGATCGTGGTGGCTGTGACGGGCGCAAGCGGCGCGATCTACTCGACGCGGCTGCTGAGCGTGCTCGCGGATTCGGGTGCGTCCGTGCACGTGGTCATTTCCCCTTATGGCCGCAGACTGCTGGCCGAAGAACTTGGCATGCGCGAATGCACGCCGGCATCGTTGGTCGGACAACCCGCCTCTGCGAACATCACGCTTCATGACTATCGCGACGTTGGGTCCAAACTGGCCAGCGGATCGTTTCTCACCCATGGAATGGTCATTTGCCCATGCAGCGGCAACACACTGGCCGATGTCGCCGCGGGGGCCGGCTCGAATCTCATTTCCCGAGCAGCAGCTGTCCACCTGAAGGAAATGCGGCGGCTGATTGTCGTGCCCCGCGAAATGCCGCTGTCGATCATCGAGATGGAGAACATGCTTCGCATAGCCCGCGCCGGAGGCGTGATCTGTCCCGCGTCGCCCGGGTTCTACATGCTGCCGAAGTCACTGGAGGAGCTTGCTGATTTCGTCGTCGGAAAGCTGTGCGATCTGCTGGGCGTCGAGCATACGCTGCGCACGCGGTACAAGCCGGCCGGCGAATTGGAGTAATCGAGCGGCATGGCCCACGAATTCCATGACGGCGTGTACTTCGATCCGCGCGTGCCCCGTGCGCTTCCCGACACCCCTCTCCGGGCTGCGGTCTTTCTCGATCGCGAACTCGGCGATTACCTGCACAAGCCAGCGGATGTACGATTGATCGACGGCGCGGCGGCTGCGATCGCCGAATGGAACCGCCGCGGCGTGCCGGTCGTCATCGTGACCAATCAGTCCGGCATCGGCCGCTATTACTACGACTGGGATGCGTTTATCGCGACGCAGGCTGAGGTGGATCGCCAGCTCGCCGCCGGCGACGCAAAGGTCGACGTGGTGGTCGCCTGTCCGTTTCACCCGGACGCCCTGCCACCCTACAACCATCCGAACCATCCATCGCGGAAACCAAACCCCGGCATGCTCCAACTTGCCGGTGATTGGATGAGGATCGACTTGCGGCAATCCTGGATCGTCGGCGACAGCCTTTCGGACATGAAATTGATCGAGACCGGGGGCCTAGCGGGTGGCGTGCATGTCATGACGGGTTATGGCGAGCGGGATCGTGAGAAGATTCGCGCACACAACTTTGAAAGGTCCAGTATTTTTCTCGCAACCTCATGGGATGATGTCTACCGAGTCATGTCGACATAGGCTCGATAGGTTCAGATGTGCCGGGTCAGCGTCAGCACTTGGGCACTGCCTCAAAAAGCTCTTTCGCAATGACAGCTGCCATGTAAATGACCGTTGCGGTGACAGAAACGAAGAGCCCAATAACCGACACGACAATGCTGGCAATCCCGACCCGCGCGTCACGGCGCCGCGCGAGAACTGCGCAGACCAGCGACAGGATAGCCACCAACACGCCGACGAAGGGGATGACCCACGTAATCCAGCCAAAGACGCTCAGCACTGTTGCGGCCTGGTGCAAACGCGACTGAGCAACATGCGAAGGAGCATAGCTCATTGCACGTGCAACTGGCTCTCCGCCATCGTGATCCATGCAAGAAGCCCATCAATCGCTTAGACTTCGATATGAAATCGACCAGTTTGACCGGGTCGCAACCAAAGCTAGATAAGAATAGACCATGTCAGAAATCAACACAAATCCTCAGCTCAATTTCATCCAGGAAATCATCCACGACGACAACAAGTCCGGCCGCTGGGGCGGACGCGTGCATACGCGCTTTCCCCCGGAGCCGAACGGCTACCTGCACATTGGCCATGCCAAGAGCATCGTGCTGAACAGCGGGCTGGCGGCGGAGTTCGGCGGGAAGTTCAACCTCCGTTTCGACGACACCAATCCCGAGAAGGAGGAGCACGAGTACGTCCAGTCGATCATCGAGGACGTCCGCTGGCTGGGCGCGAATTGGGAAGACCGGCTGTTGTACGCCTCGGACTATTTCGACAAGATGTATGAATGGGCGGTCCGGCTGGTCAACAAGGGCAAGGCCTATGTCTGCGACCTCACGCCCGACCAGACCCGCGAACACCGAGGCACGCTGACGGCGCCGGGCCGCAACAGCCCGTTTCGCGATCGATCAGTGGCCGAGAACCTCGATCTTCTGGAGCGGATGCGCAAAGGCGAATTCCCCGACGGTTCGCGCACCCTCCGCGCCAAGATCGACATGGCCTCGCCCAATCTCAACTTGCGCGACCCGGTCATGTACCGCATCCTGCATGCCGAGCATCACCGACAGGGGTCGAAGTTCTGCATTTACCCGATGTACGACTGGGCCCACGGCCTGGAAGACAGCATCGAGGGCATCACGCACTCGATCTGCACGCTGGAGTTTGAGAATCATCGCCCGCTTTATGACTGGTTCATCGACGCCATCAACGAGGGCGAGTCGACCAGGATCCACCATCCGCAGCAGATAGAGTTCGCCCGGCTCTCGTTGACCTACACCGTCATGAGCAAGCGCAAGCTGCTGGAGCTGGTGAAGAGCGGAAGGGTGCGCGGCTGGGATGATCCGCGCATGCCGACCATCAGCGCGTTTCGTCGTCGAGGGTTCACGACCGCGTCGATTCGCGCCTTCTGCAAGGACATCGGCGTCGCGCGATTCAACAGCACGATCGATCGCGTGAAGCTGGACAACGCCATTCGCGACGATCTGAACAAGACGGCGCCGCGGCGGATGGCCGTGCTCAAGCCGCTGCGCGTGGTCATTGAGAATTATGCCGAGGGTCAGACCGAGCAGCTCGACGCGGTGAACAATCCCGAAGACCCGGCGATGGGCAAGCGGCAGGTGCCCTTCTCCCGAGTGATATACATCGAACAGGACGATTTCCGCGAGACGCCGCCGCCGAAATACTGGCGGCTATTCCCCGGCAATGAGGTGCGATTGCGCTGGGCTTATCTCATTCGCTGCACGAGCGTGGTGAAAGACGATCGCGGCGAAGTCGTCGAGGTGCGTTGCACCTATGACCCCGCGACGCGCGGCGGCGATGCGCCCGATGGCCGCAAAGTGAAATCGACCATTCACTGGGTCAGCGCCGAACATGCGGTTTCGGCGGAGGTGCGGCTGTACGACCATTTGTTCACGCAGGAAGACCCGGACGACGTGCCGGCCGGCGCCCATTGGCTCGACGGCTTGAACCCCGGGTCATTGGAAGTGCTATCCGATTGCAAACTGGAGCCATCGCTGGCCGACGCACGTTGCGAGCGGGACGCACACGGAAGTCTCAATCCACAGCGCGTCCAGTTCGAACGTCACGGGTATTTCTGCGTGGATGTGGAAAGTGCCCCGGGCAAGCTCGTGTTCAATCGCACGGTGAGCCTGAAGGACACCTGGGCGAAGATCGAGAAGAAGAAATGAGCCGGCATCAGGACGCCTCAGGCACCGTCGAGCATCTCCCGTGCTTGCTTCACAGGTATTAGACGGGCCTGCACCTCATCGACGCTCGCGGTCGGCAGATGACATGAATCATCAATATTGAACGGCCCCACCGCGGTCCGCGTAAGCGTCTCGCAGCACGCCCCGCATCCAAGCCGCTCGCCCATATCGCGGGCCAGTGCGCGGATATAGGTGCCCCGACCGCATTGAATCTCGAATCGAAGCCGCGGCCATTCGTACGATATTAGCTTGATCGAATCGACGCGAATTCGTCGAGGGGGAAGTTCGACCGCCGCGCCCCGCCTTGCAGCACGATACGACGAAACGCCGCCCACCTTCATCGCGCTGAATGCCGGCGGCGCCTGATCGATCTCGCCCACGAACGATGCCAGCGCCGCGGTAATGTCGGCATTGGCCGGAGGCGTGACGTTTGCGACCGGAATGAACGGCCGCTCGGGATCGTGGCATGCGTTGGTGACGCCGAGATGGAGGCAGGTCACGTACGTCTTGGGCAGCCCCATCAGCCGTTCGACCAGCGAGGTACCGTCGCCGACGCAGCCGAGCAACACGCCATCGGCAAACGGATCGAGCGACCCGGCATGGCCGACTTTGCGGATGCCGAAGATGCGGCGCAGCTTATAGACAAACTGCGCCGAGCTGTCGCCGATGGGCTTGTAAAGGTTGATCAGTCCGGCAGGCTGCCGGTTGTGCTCAGACACGACGGTTCATTCCAGGGCGCGGAGCGATTTCAAACTCTGACAAGAGGGTCTATTCTGGCTTCTTGTCGCCTTCGGCTGACTTCTCCGCCGCGGCCGCTTCGACCTCGCCCTCGGCGGAATCGGTGTCCTTCGTTTCAGACTTCGGAGTCTCCTTGGGCTCGGCCCTGGACGGTGCGGGCTTGTCCGCATCAGGCTTGGGCGCTTCCGGTTTCGCCGCAGCGGGCTTCTCCGTCGGCTTCTCAGACTTCGGCTCTGCCGCCGGCACACTCGTTGCGCTGGCCCGCGTCACGCCACCGTCCGGCGCGACCTTCGTCGTCCTTGGGGGCCCGGGCTTCGCTGCCGGAATCGGCACGGTGCTGTCCGATCGGAAGTTTTTCGCGATCGAATCGAGCAACTGCTTGTCGTCTTCGCTGATACCCTCGCGCTGCTTCTGATTCAGCAGGCCGTCCAATCGTCCGGTCATCTTGCCGAACATCTCGCGAATGGGCCGCTCGAGCATCTGCTTGCGCTTGCGGGTCTCTTCCTGATTCGTAGGCTTCTTCGGGTCTCCCGCCATGGCGATCATGGCGTCGAAATCGGCCTTGCGCGAATCGCGATACTTGGCGGCCTCGCCCTGCGTTTCTCGCTTGATGGAATGTGCGGCGTTGGCCTGCTTCTCATCAAGTCCATAGACCTGAATGAACTTGATGACATAGGTCTCCCACATGTTCTCGATCTTGCGCTCGTACCACGGCTCCGGCGGGGGCGGCGGCGTTCGAGCGATGCCCGGGCCGCCTGAGCTCCGGCCGGTCGAACGCGAACCCACTTCTCCCGGATCGCCGTTGCCGTCCTCCCAGCGCTTCAGCATGACCCTGACGCCGTCAAAATTGACCTTCATCTGGTTGAGGTCGCCGAGGTGAATCTTCTTCTGCTCGTCGGTGAGGATGTCGCCCCATTCCCGGTTACCGTCGAGGATTGCCTTCATGGCCTTTTCGTACAGCGGACCGGCTCGCACGGCCCAGTCCTGCATCGAATCGCTGGTGGCGTCGCGCAGGCGCAGCTTCCAATCCAGTTGCTCCTTCAGCAGCGAGCGCACGTCGGCCTCGTGCTCCTTGAGGAACGCCCGGACCCGCTGGGTCAACATCAGCCGGGTGTATTTCTCCTGCTCGGAGTTGAGGCTGTATCGCTTGGAGATCTGCTGGACCGCGTCCTCCATCATGCGATCGACGTTCCACAGCATCGGATCGTTTGGATGGGTCTGCGGCGTGGCATCGGTGGCGGTCGCCGGCGTCGTGGTGGAGGTCTGCCCGAGGGCTGCCTCAGCGGTCACGCAGGCAATGATGACAGCCGTCGCAAGCATGACACGACGGCACATTAGTTCGACGTCTTGTGATTTCATGGATTTGAACACTGAGGCGAGGTCGGTCATTTACTCAATTCCAACTGCAAATATCGGGCATTCATTGGCTTGCCCGAATGGCTAGTTCACCCCAGATTCTATGCAGACACAAGGTGGCGGTTGCGTCTAAGTCGCGGACTCCACAAATGCAGACACCGAAAACGGACGCCGACGCCTTCGAACGGAAGTCCTTGATTCATCGAAGGTTCCGCGCGAATTGGCCGTCCCTTCGGGCTCTTCGGAGGCCATATCTGCCAAAGCCGTCGCAACGCTGCCGATTTCGTCCGCAGGCACGACCGGATCAAATTGCCGCCCGATGCCCATGGCGATGCGCTCGAACATACCCAAATGCTCGGGCCAGCGGTGAAACGCGGTGACGTAGCGATAGCCCCGATCGGCGACCGCATCCGCCTGTTTGCCGTTGGTCAAAAGCTCCATGACCTGCGTCGCCATTTCGACTGGATTGTCGGCCGTCAGCAGGAGTTCTCCATGTGCTGCCAGCAGCCCGTCTGCAACCGCCTTCGTCGCCACGACCGGTCGCCGCCAGGCCATGGCTTCGAGCACCTTGTTCTGCATGCCGCGGGCGATCCGCAGCGGCGTGACGATGACGCGCGTCTTGGTTAGCAGTTCATCGAGCGATTCGAATGCTCCCAGAACTCGCACACCGGGATGCTCGCCGAGCTTTTGCACCACGCGCGTCGGCCGATGCCCCGCGATGAGAAAGAGCGCGTCAGGATTGGATCGCTGGATGCGCGGCCACACCTTTGCGGTAAACCAGCGGACGCCATCGATGTTCGGGCGATAGTCCATTGCGCCGATGAAGGTCACGATGGGGCCAACCGCGGATGCCGGCGGCGGCAGCGTTGCCGGCCGCTCGACGCCGTTGGGAACGACATGGATCGGAACGCTCGAATCCTGCCAGTTCAGCGCATGGCGTTCGCGCTCATTGATGACTATTGCGGCGTCGAACTGAGCGATCAAGCGAGCCTCGGTTTCCCGAAGCAAGGAAGACTCGGTGGTCCAGAATGAACTCATCGGCCACGGCGAGCGCATGCCGTATTCGCGCCACTTCTCGCTATCGCAGTCGCACAGGTCAAGCACATTGCGCGTCGCTCCGGCGGCAAGGGCGTATGGCGCCATGAAAGCGGAGAATGCAACAGCGATATCAAAGTCCACCTTCTTTCGCCATGACGAAATTCTATCCGCGAGTTCTTCGCTGCGATGGGCCGCCATGCTGACGCTGTGCCCGCGGGCCAGCAGGTCGATCATGCCAAGCAGGGTCGGTCGCGGCGGACGCGGCACCGCGGCGATGTCGACGCACCATTGTCGAATCGATTCGACATGCGAATTGTCCTCCGGTCCATCGGTGAAGAAGGCGCAATACACGTCGTGATTCGACGCGAGGTGATCGAGGCATCGGAACGTGCGAATCTTCTCGCCCTTGTTGGGTGGAAACGGTACGCGGCTGGCGACGTAGAGGATCTTCTTACGAGCGTTCATGGGTAGCTTTCCATTCACGAGAACTTCGTCTTAACCAATTCATCATCCGGGGATCGACTTCGCGATCCACGCCCCCAGCGGGCGGGTCAGCATGAGCGGCATCCGGCGCCACAAATCGCGGGCCACGCTCCAGCGCGGCGAGGTCGGCGACAGATCAGGCGCGGCCCGGCCTTCGGCGACATATGTCTGATATTCGAGCGGAGAGGGTTCAAAGCCGCAGTGGCGCTTGAAGTTGTATGGCCCGGGGTTGTCGATGCGCGAGCGACCGAAGTCAAACCGAGTAAGTCCCATTTCGATGCCGCGGCGCATGCATTCGCGATAAAGAAAGTGATTCAACCCATAAATGTCGGCGCGCTCATCCAGGCCCGCGAAGTACGGCATCATCGCGCTCTTGTATGAAAACCCAATCAGTCCGGCGACAGGTTTCCCGCCATCGCGGATCAACTGCACCCAGAAGCGATCGCCAAACTCTTCACGCAGCGCCTTGAAAAGCGCTAGTGAGTAATTCGGCGAACCGAGTCGGCGCATGGAGCGCGTGTAAAGCGGCCAGACAGTCGCGAGATGATCATTGTCGAACTCGCAGGTCAATCGACCTGTGCTCTCTGCCTTTCGCGCGGCTGCTCGGGCCTTGCGTGGGAGAAACTCTTCCAGGTCGCCGGCACTTGCCGGCAATCGCCTCTCGAAATAGGCATGGCGCGATTTGCACGGCAGCGCGGGATCGACCGCCCGCCGCGTGCGCAGATCGATGGATGATGCATCTAACGTGCGGGCCAGCTCGCGGGCGTCGTCGAGCAAGGCCGCCACCGCGCCTTCGTCGCCGATCGGCCCGCCCAATGCCGCATAGGGCACGCTGACCAGGAACCGCCCCGCCACCACGCTGTTGATCTCAAACAGCGGCAGCACGCCCGCAATCGCGTCGCCGCGCAGGGCGAGCCGGTAGTGCGGCCGCTGGCCCATGGCCCGTTCGATCGCATTCTTCCATGCAAGGTGGTGAAAGATCGTTCCGCCGGAGTGATTGTCTACAAAAGTATTCCACGACGCGGCGTTCGCGTCATCAAGTGGAACTATGCTGGTGCTTGAAGACGCCATGCCGTGCACTGGTCACCTGGATCATCATCGATCCGGTGTGCAAGCGAGGCGCCCCTGATGCGAAATCACTCGGCCTTGTCGTCGTAAGGCTGGCGGTCCGCACGAATG
The DNA here is from genome assembly GCA_964464105.1 of uncultured Planctomycetaceae bacterium. Lineage (GTDB taxonomy): Bacteria > Planctomycetota > Phycisphaerae > UBA1845 > UTPLA1 > CAYXEY01. The sequence continues at coordinate 1,206 of CAYXEY010000078.1, read as the reverse complement.
TTGCAGGCCGCCGCGATCGCCCCGATCACGTTCAGGTTGTTCGCCTGAAGCCATCGAACCGACTGCCGCACGACCGCCGTGGGCGTCTTATGCATCCGCACCACCACGACGATTCCGGAGCACAACGCCCCGATTACGCCGATGTCGGACACTCGCTGCACGGGTGGAGTATCGACAATGACGTAATGGTACCTCTCGCGGATTTCATCGAAGACCAGCGACGTGCACTTGGAGTTGAACAGGTCCGCCGGCGAGAGATCATCGCACTTTCCGGCAGGCAAAAATGACAAGTTGGGTATCGGAGTTTGCGCGATGGTGTCGCTCAGCGACGCGCGTCCCGCAAGCACGCTCGCAAGACCCGGCATTTCAGGCGTGTGAAACAACTCGTGCAGGCGTGGACGGCGCAAATCGGCATCCACTACAAGCACATTCATGTGCCGAACTTCCGACAGAATCACGGCAAGATTTGCAGCCGTTACGCTCTTACCCTCGTTTGCCACACTGCTGGTGATCGCCAGACAAGTCCGCTCGCCGATGGTGTTACGGCTCATCAACCAGGTTCGTACCGCGCGGTATTGCTCAGTCACCGGCGACGTGCGATCACGCACGGCGACCACCGTGGGATCGACATCCCAATGCGGCATCGGAGTGAGCTGGACCGGAACTCGGGGCTGTCCAGAGCGGGGCGTGCTCCGCGGTGGGAGCGTGCTGATCGGCTCTGTGAGGCCTTCGACAAGGCCGCGCAGGCTGTTGCCGATGGCGGCCCCCACCGTTTCAGACTCAACCGCAGCGATCGCCCCACCCATGGAGAGCCGGGCCGTGCGCTCCTGCTGAGCCTTTTTCAATGCATCCGCAATTCGTCCCATGATGATCCGTCCGTATCTCGATTCTGTGTCAATAACTAGAGGCTTATCGGCAATCGACGCTTCATCGGGATTGTCCAAGCAGGCCGCGCATGGTTCGCGCCGGCATGCGTGTCAGTTTGTCGAAATCCGCAGGGTACTCGATGCTCAAGTACGCCATGGTTCCCGCGATGGCCATCATGAAAACCATGACGAACGTCGCCACCGGGACCGCGACGAGCCGCCGAATCAGCCGCTTGCGGCGAATCGCAGCCGTGACGATCTCATCGATGCTCTCAATCAAGGGGACGCCCAGCGCGGTGGTGATTTGACGGGTTGTGCGGAATGATCGATCGATCAGCTC
>CAYXEY010000077.1:10726-13196 GCA_964464105.1 uncultured Planctomycetaceae bacterium | reverse complement strand
AACGCCCAAGCCTACGCCAGCGACAACGGCGTCGGCCGGGATTATGCGCAGCACTTTGCTAAGATAGAAGTATTCGCTCAGATGGGCGCGCTGTGGGCAACCAACCCGGCGCTCGTGGAGCGCGTGGCCTCCAAGTGGGCTGCAATGTTCAAGGAGTGGGAAAATGCCAGAGGAACGGGATCTATTGCAGCAAGCCGCCAAACGCTACGCGGAATCCTTTCAAAGCCTGATACCGCGGCAGGCGTGGCTGGACGTGACGGCCGGCAAGGTCAGCAAGCGCGGGATGCTGGACAGGATCAACGCAGCCTTGCAGTCGCAGGCGCCAGACCCGGAGTGGGACAAGTACGTGCCGGTGCCGGGGACGGTCGAGGACGAGTTTCTGTACCAACCGCTGAAGCGCAGGCGCGAGCAGCGGGCTTCCTAGCCAACCCGAAGCGCCCGATCCCGGGCGACCACGTCCCGACGCACGTCAATTACTCCGTCACCAACACGCCCGACGAAGTAAAGCAGGTACTCTCCACGCTCTCGAACACCTTCGAGAAGGAGATCCAGCAGCAGCGGCGCGGCACCGTAACGTGGCAACAGACCGAGCGGGAAATGGTGTCGCAGTACAGCGACCTCCTCGGCATCGGCGCCGAAGGTGTCGGCCGCATACTGGTGAGGAAGCCCGGCACGCCGGCCGGCGCGGCAGAACTGCGCGCCCGACTCACGCTCATGACGCAGGCCGCGGAGGCGCTAGAGTCGCAGGCCGAGAGTATTCGCCAGAAGGTTGCCGACAAGGTCAAGATCGAGCCGCAGGAGTTGGCCGACTTCGCCGCGCAACTGGATCGCGCCGGCATGATTACCTCCATGTTCCTCGGTGCTCGCGCTGAAGCCGGTCGCGCCCTGAACATCCTGCGCAACACGCAGAGGGCGGCAGAGCACGCCCAAGCCGTCAGCGACATCATCGCGCAATACAAGGGGCCGGAGAACCTGCAGCAGATCGCGGTCATGCTCGGCACCTTCACCGACCCTTCGCAGACGCTTGCCTTCGCCAAGAAGGCGCAGAAGATGACGGTGATGGACGCCATCATCGAGGCGTGGCTGGCGAGCCTGCTCTCCGGCCCGATCACGCACCAAGTCAACGTTACCTCCAACCTGATCTTCAACGGACTGCGCATTCCCGAACAGTTCGTCGCCGGCCTGTTCGGCAAGATGCATGGTGGCGACAAGGTGTATCTTGGCGAGACGCTGGCCCTGACGATGGGCATGATGCTCGGCAGCACCAACGCCATGAAGCAGGCAGCGCAAACATTCATCACCGGGGAAATGCAGGGCGATATTCAGTCGCACGAGCGGCGCGGCGCGGCCATCCGTGGCGAGACGTTCGGCCTGACGGGCAAGACCGGGAAGGCGGTTGATATCGCTGGCGAGATTATCCGCACCCCTTTCCGCGCGCTCTCTGCGGAGGACGCCTTCTTCCGCACCATCAATGAGGAAATGACCCTCTACACGATGGCAACGCGGCAGGCCCTGTCCGAGGGCAAGCAGTATTGGCACAGCGATTTCAAGACGCGCGTGGCGGCTCTTGCCTCGGAGGCCCGCATCGCGAGGGCGCACGGCGAGACGGTTGCCGTCTCGGCCGAGGCGCGGAAGATTGCCGACGAAATGGAGCGCAGCGGGTTGCGCTACACCTTCAACGAGAAACTCGGTAAGACGGGGCAGGCGTATCAGCGCATGACGACCGAGGCGCCCGCGCTGAAGTTCATCACTCCATTCGTCCGCACCCCGATCAACATCGTGAAGCAGGGCATGCGGCGCACACTGGTGGCCCCGCTCATGCCGCAGTGGCAAGAGGACTTCAAGGCGGGTGGCGCGAAGCGCGATGTCGCGCTCGCTCAGGTTGTGGTGGGTACCGCCATTCAGGCGCTGGTGGTGTCGGCTGTTGCGGCCGGCCTATTCACGGGCGGCGGAGATCCAGAGCGTGAAGCCAAGGCCCGTCGCCGTGAGCAGGGCGTGCTGGACTACGCCATCAAGATCAATGGTAAGTGGTATGAGTATCGCCGGCTTGAGCCGTTCGGCATCCTGCTTGGTTTGGCTGCGGACGGCGCGGAGATCTGGCGCTACATGGGCAAGGAGGAGAAGGAGCACTTCACCTCCATGATGGCGATGGCGATGGCGCAGAACCTCACCAGCAAGACTTTCCTGAGCGGCATCGCCAACACGATCAACTCCATTTCCGATCCCGAGCGGTACGGCGACCGCTGGATACAGGGCTACTACGGCTCCGTCATTCCCGGCATCGTCGGGCAGGTGGCGCAGCAGCGCGACAAAGTGATTCGCGACACCGGCATCTACGGCGAAGAGGAAATGTCCGCCATCGAGAAGCAGGTCGAGTCGTTCAAGCGCGCGGTGCAGGCCCGCATCCCGAAGACGGCACTCACCCCGGAATTCAACTCCGAAACCCTCCCGCCGAAGCGCGACACGTGGG
>CAYXEY010000077.1:0-10716 GCA_964464105.1 uncultured Planctomycetaceae bacterium | reverse complement strand
GGCCCTACGGCCCGATACAGGTGCAGGAGGAGTACGGCGACAAGGTGCGCGACGAAGCGCAGCGCCTCGGCATCAAGAACATCACGCTGCCGAAGGAAGTGCTCTCCGTCAAACTGAACCCCGAGCAGTATTCGAAGTGGGGCGAGTTGAATGGGAAGACAGCGAAGGATGTTATGGATACAATCGTCGGCGACCCATCTTGGGAAGACATTCCCGACTGGACGAAGAAGCAGATTTTCGACAACGTCAGCCGGGCGGTTCGCAAGGGCGCAGCGCCCTTGATGATTCCCGAGATCGGCGAGGATAAGTTCCTCGATGCTCAGGTGCAGAAGAACCTGAAGAAGTACGGGGGGGGGTATGGCCGATAGGCAAGTGAATCTCGTGCAGGGCGACACCGGCCCCGATCTGGAAATGCAACTGGTGGATCGCGCCACACACGCGCCCATCGATGTCAGCTTGGCGTCGGTGAATCTCTACATCAACCACCCCGACAACACAGTCGAGACGATCACGGCGACCAAGCCGAGCGGTGGGGCAGATGGCGTCGTGAAGTTCTCCTACCTCAGCAGCACATGGAACCTGCCGGGCAAGCACGACGGCGAGGTGGAGGTGACGTTTATTTCCGGGCAGATCCAGACGATCTACGACAAGCTGCTCTTCCGGGTTCGCGAACAAATCTAAAGAGGATGCAATCATGCCGCTATCGCACGCACTGCAACAGGAAGTTCTGAACCACATTCTGCGCACGAATACGTGGGCGAAGCCGAGCGGGATTTTCCTCGCGCTCATTGCCGCCAACAAAGGGTACTGGACAGCGACCACGGCCTACACGACCGCTGACTACGTTATCTCGAACCCCTACAACGGTCGCCTCTATAAATGCACCACGGGCGGCACGAGCGGCGGCTCGCAACCGGTATGGCCTGTTACCGAGGGCGGCACGGTTGCGGACGGCACAGTGGTCTGGACGGAGCAAACGACGGCGATTAAAGGAGGCACCTTTCCCGAACCTTCGGGCGGCTCATACGCGCGCCTCAGCCTGACGCAGAATGATGCCTCATGGACAGCGCCGGGAACCTCCGGCTTCACCGAGAATGTGAGCACGCTCACCTTCCCCGCGCCGACAGGGAATTGGGGAACGCTTGTGGGTGGGGCCATCATGTCTGCATCGAGCGGCGGCACCCTGCGCATCTACGGCATGCTCGCAAGCCCGACGACCGTCAATTCAGGAAACCCTGCGCCCAAGTTCAACGCGGGCGACTTTGACGTTATAGCCATCTAGCAGGGGGTCGCATGCCGAAATATGCAGACAGGGTTCTTGAAACCACCACAAGCACCGGCACCGGCACGATCAACCTCGGCGGAGCCAAGGTGGATCATCGCGCCTTCAGCGCCGCCTTCGTCACGACCGATTCCGTTTATTACTGCATCGCCGGGAACAACTCGAACGAGTGGGAGGTTGGCTTCGGTACGCTGACCTCCGGCTCGCCATGGACGCTTTCACGAGCCACGGTGCTGGCGTCATCCAACAGTGGATCGCTGGTCAATTTCTCGGCCGGCACCAAGGATGTTTTCTGCACTGCGCCCGCCACGCACGCCTTCTTTCCAACCGGCACGCGCATGCTCTTCCAGCAGACGGCAGCGCCCCCGGGTTGGACGAAGGACACCACTGCAGCACTGAACGATTCCTGCATCCGGTTGGTTACCGGCACCGTGGGTAGCGGCGGCGCGACCGCCCTTACCACCGTGTTCGGCACCGGCAAGAGCACGGACGGCTTCACGCTCACTTCGGCGCACATTCCGAGCCACACGCACCCGCAGCAATCAAGCACCATCGTAGGAACTTCGAGCGTGTCTACAGGTAAAGGAGGGGTCGGGGCGGGCACTACGGGCGGCACAACCCAAGCAACCGGCTCTGGCGGCGCGCACTCGCACACCATCAGCAACCTTGACTTAAAATACCGCGACGTAATTGTTGCCTCTAAGGATTGACGTGGAAACCAAAACTGAATATTGCCCCCTCATTCGCGAGGCGTGCATCAAGGAGAAGTGCAAGCGGTGGGTGCATATCCAAGGCCAGCATCCACAGAGCGGGGAACCGATTGATTTGTGGGACTGCACCGACGCGTGGATGCCGGTGCTCCTCATCAAGTTCTCTCAGGAGGTGCGGCAGGCGGCGGCGGCAACGGAGAGCATGCGCAACGACGCGATAACCCGCATCGACAGTCTGCGCGCGCTTGGGGGGTTAATCGCAGACAAAAGGAACGGGTCATGAAAATCACGATCATCAGGAGCGATGGCATCATCGGCTTGGACGGTGTGTTTTGTCCGCTGGATGTGAGCGACATGCCGTCCGAGATCCACGCACTGCAGTTCGATACAGCAACACGCAAGGGCCACATCGAATTCAATCCAGACTTGGAGCCGCGCCCGGAGAATCTGCACATCGAAGACGTGGATGCTTTCCAGAAGTTTATCGACCGGTGGGTAGCGCCCGCGCCAGAACCCGCGCCTGCTGCGGCTGAAATTGTCATTAAGGCAAAAGTTGCGCCTGTCTCTGGCGTAGAGGAGTTCTAACATGACTCAGGTAAGCAAGCAGGTTGTCGGCGGGTTTGAAATCTACGAAACCACGTTCGACCTTGGTGAAACGCACCGTATCGACATTGCGCAGCCGGTGAGCATGGAGGAGATTGAGACTGTCAATTTCGTCATTGCTGGCCGCTTCGACTTTGGCAACGGCAAGCACACCTTTGAGGTTGGGTGCCAGACCTACGATTACCCGGATCGCTTCGCGCAAGCGGGGGTGTCATCCCTGACTGCGCTGGAGGCAGGCTCGGTGATTGTCTGCATCAACCCCGCACCCAAGGGTGCCGACTTTAGCCACGCGAAACGCTACCTCAAAGCCGGTGACGCCATCACCGTGCCGGGTGGGCATCTGCTCTACCTCGCGCAAGGCAGCATCACCGCCAACGGACGCTCCATAGCCGGGCCGAAGGCGCTCTATGCAAAGTCCGTGGCAATCAGCGTCGCGGCCGTATCGGACTGCATCGCAGCGGAGGTGTGGCGATGATCGAGTTCATGGTCATCACCGCCCCACGCTCGGCTTCGACGTGGGCGTCGAACTGGCTGACCACGGACACTACACTCTGTATGCACGAACCGCTGTGGAAGATGAACTTCGGCGCTTTGGATGCAGTTGAGAGCCAGAAGATGCTCGGCTTATCCGAAACTGGCAGCACCGGATTCCACGAGCACCTTGCCAGCCATCCGGCGCGGAAGGTCATTCTGCATCGTGATCTCAAAGAGTGCAGCGACTCACTCATGCAACTAGGCTTCCATCCCTTGACAAAGTATTGGCAGGGTGCGCTGGAGAAGATCGAGGGGCGTCATTACCACTGGCGGGACATGCTGGACGACGAAGCGAAGGCGCGAGAAATCTACGAGTTCCTGCTGCAACGCGAGTTCGATGTGGAGCGTTGGAGTTGGGTCAGGGAAATCGAAATGCAGCCGCACTTCGCTGGACTGACGATAGGCAAGCACGTTGCCGCTCGGCTGCTGAAGGAACTGCGCGAGACGCAGTAACCGAGCGCGCCGGCCGCGCGCAATCATGAATGAAGGGAATCAAGATGATGAAGATACAAGGAACTGCGACCGCAGACATGCGCGTCATTGTGGATGGTGACAACGAGGCATCCGTCGAGGTGGCCGCAGGTGAGGCATTCGAGTTCGAGGGGAAAATCCTGCAGTTCCGCGAACTCGGTGTAGGCGTCACTGACGCCGACTTCTACCAAGCGCCCATCGAGGCAAGCGGCCCGTAATCCGTGCTCGGCTTTTATCCACTCTCAAGCAAGCCGCTATCGGGGAGTCCGAGCAATGAGATATTGCTCTCACTCCCGATAACGGTTGAGGTCGGCCTGAGCGGGATAATCGAATCAGACGGTGGGATGACGGTTTCATCCATCCTTTCTGTCGGGATTCAGCCGGGACACGTCAGGGATGGGGGGTTGGTGTGGCAGAGCGCGCTGCTGGTGGATCTGAACCTCACCTACTTCCCGGCCTACAAGATCGGCTACAACCTCATCGACCGCTCTCTTGCTGCCGTGGTCACCGATAGCGCGATGGACTTTATCTTGCGAGAGTGAAAATCGTGAGCGAAAACTGGAAACACTTGATCGACTCGTTCCCCTTCATCATGATGGCCGGGAACAAGGTCATCCCGGACTGGCCGGCCATCACGCAGGGCCTGATTATTGCCTTCATCACAGCGGGCGCGACGGGCTTCATCACGAGCTACGTCACCACGATCCGCCTTGAAGAGCAATCAAAGGAACTCACCAAGCGGTTCGATAAGGCCGAGGCGAACTCGGAGAATCGCTACCACAAACTGGACAACAGCCTTGATGCGATCAGGACGGAGCAAGTCGTCATGCAGGGTCGCATCATCCGGCTAGAGGTCGAGACGCGAGTGGATGCCAATAGGCCGCAGCCAAAGGGGCGGTGATGGAGATCGAGATCGACCGCATGGACAGCAACGAGAGCCGCACCATCGGCCGCTTGTACTTCCCTGATGGGGTGGAGTGCTTCACGCTCGAAGACCCCGTGCGCGAGGTTGTAGGCCAGCCTGTCGAGACGTGGAAGATCTACGGCGAGACGGCCATCCCGCGAGGGCGGTACCGCGTGGTGCGTGATTGGAGCAATCGCTTCAAGCGCACCCTGCCGCGGCTGCTGGCGGTGCCGGGCTTCTCGGGTATCCGCATTCACCCGGGCAACACGGCTGAGGACACCGAGGGGTGCATCCTCGTCGGTGAAACACGTGGAGCAGACCACATCTACAGGAGCCGCATTGCGATGGCCGCAGTGGATCGCGCCCTCATTGAGGCATTGAAGGTGGAGGAAGTATGGCTGACGATCCGGTGACAGTCGAGCAGGTCAACCTCATGAAGTCGATGCGGCACTGCGGCTACAAGTGCGGCTACAAATACCAGCTTGCCGAGGATTATGTGGTGCGGACACCCTTACGCCCACCCGGGAACATCGTCGCCAAGTGGTTCATCTTGACGATGGCCGGGGTGTTGTGGATTCGAGCGGGGTATGCTTGGGATGGCGCGAGCGGGCCAACCTTCGACACCAACTCATCGATGCGCCCAAGCCTGATCCACGACGTCTTCTGCCAGATGATGCGCGAGCGACTGCTGGACTACGTGATGTTTAGCAAGGAGGTGCACGCGCTGTTCTATCAGCACTGCATCGAGGACGGGATGTGGCCCGTGCGTGCGAAGATATGGCACGCCGGGGTGGTGATAGGTCGGGGTGGCAACCCCGACCAAGAGGATGACAACCCTGTCGTGTGGTCGCCTTAGATCTCCAAGGAGTCGAGGATCATGTTAATTTGATCGATGCAGCGGTCGGCGCGGTCGATGGAGTGCTCCATTGCCGCGAACAGTGGCGGCAATGTCTTCCTCACCTCCGGCGGCACCGTCTCTGCCACCTCGTTCCTGCACGAACCTGCTATGGGGGATAGTCTGACATCCACTTGAACTGCTAGACCCTCCATTCGGCTCGCCAAGGCTTCAAGCTGGTTTAGTACATAATCAGCCGCTACTGGCCTTGGTGTTCTTTCTACTCCAATCGCGTCTCGCTTCCTTGCATTCCCAATTTCATTGCTGCTGAACATAAAACCTCCTAGTAGATGTGGTACTTCGGTTTGCCGCACTCTGCATAGACGCGGACGATCTGCCCGCCGTCCAGTTGCTCCTTGGTGTGGAAGGGATGCCCGCCATTGAGGCAGGTGATGAGCATGATTTCTGTGTCGGCCAGTTTCTGCGCGAGCGCCTCATGGTCGGCGTCTGGCTGACTGGTGATGCGAATGGCCGCGTGAAGGGTGGAGAGCCACAGCACGATGAGCGCGGCGAGCAGTGCGACCTTGATGAAGTCGCGCGCCGCTGGCCGCGGCCGGTAGCGGCGCAGCCTCCACCAGCGCCGCCACTCCTTAGAAGTTATCGCGAAAGAACGCATCGACCACCTCCTCCTTGTACTCTGATGCGCCCAATTTGACGAGGTCATCATCGGACAGGGCCATACCTTCGTGCATGTCGTTCATCAGCCAGTGCCGCTTCTCCGCTGTTGGTTTGTCGTTGATGAAGATGACGTAGTTCCCGGACTGGATCACGTGCATTTACCTGCCCCTCGTTTCAAAAAAACCGGAACGCGCAGGATAGATGACTGTGTAGAGGCGGGCAAGATCCGGGGCGGAGTTGTTGTTAATCTTGAACTGCCCACTCAACTCCCTGATGGCGGAGTCGTGCCGAATGGACTCGATGATGGTGCGGGCTGAGTAGTGCTGCCGCACGCCATAGACGCGGTTGGCCCGGCGCTCGAACTCCTCCCACACGTGGAAGTTTTCCTTCAACCAAGGGCCGAAGCCCTCGCTGAAGACGTGGTCGCCAGACGCCACCAGCCGCAAGATGTCGCCTTCCACGTCGATCAGCACGGCACATCCTCCTCAGCTTTGGGCGCGTCAGGGATGGGCGCGTAGGGGTCGCTGCCACGGTACTTGATGTGGAGCATGGCGTAGCCATTCTTCAGCTTATCCACGCCGTAGTGGTACTCAAGCGCCTTCCATGAGTCAGTGCCGAAGCACTCCTGCAGATCCTTGACGATCTGCTGTTTGCCCTCCTTCGACTGGCCGCTGATGCCCTTCTCAGTGAAGATGACGCCAATCTTTTCCAGCAGGATCTCCTTCTCCTCGGCATGCTTGCGCCCGGCACTCTTGGCGCTGGCCGGGATGCCATCTTCTGAGGTGCGCGTGGTATCCACACCGAAGTGGGCGCCGCCAAGGTTGAGCCGCCTGATGTGGGGCGAGAAAGCCGCCCACACTTTTTCCAGCTTCTCGTCGTAGCCCTCATTGGCGACGTTGCCGAAGCTGAACCGCTTGCCCTGCAAATCCATCCACCGATCCTTGCGCACGGTCGCGGTGTTCCAACTGGTACCGGAGAGCACATCCTGCTCCAACTCCATTTCGATCAGGAGGGAAGGCTCGAAGGCCATTTCACCCTCGGTCTTCATTCTGGTACCAGTCTTCGCGATGCCGCGCTTTCCGGTTTCCTCATCTACCGTGTCTTCGTACTCGAAGCCGGCACGGCCGAGCAGGAAGGCATGCACCGGGGAGTTCATGAAGGCCGTGGTGAAGTGGCCCCACCGCTCCTTGAGGTAGGCCCAATCCTCAAAGGAGATAAAACTGCGCTTCTTCTTCCGCTTGTATGCCTGCATGAACTCAAGCCACGGGTGCGTGACGGAGTCGAGGATGAAGGCCGAGCCGTTCTCGTATGCCTCCTTTAGGGCCGGCTGCATATCCTCGAAGGCCCGCGTCTTCGCCACCACGAGCGGGATATTGAAGTGCTCGAACAGCGGCACCATGAAGTCGCTTCCGCCCTCGGTATCCACGAAGAACACCGGCTTGTCAGCGTAGTCCAGCTTGAGGCGCTTGCACTCGCGGACGGTGCCGATGGTGGCGAGGCAGGCGGTGACGGTCTTCCCGGAAGCGGCGAAACCATAGAGGCCAGCCTTGACGTAGGCTTGCTCAACGACCGCCTTGTGGAACAGTGATTCCATGACTACTCTCCTTGTCGTTACTTGGTGCGCTATCGTAAAACCACAAAAGCGGTATGTCAAGTCACCAATAGGATTGACACGCAAGGATTAGCGGATTACGATTCGCCCACCTACAACAACGGAGCGATAGATGAACATCGATCAACTACAGGAGATAGCCCCGGGCGCGGACTTCGCTAAGGCGCTTCTGGTCGCCTGCAGGAAGGAACTCAAGGAGGTGCGTGGTGACTGGATGCGCTTAGAGAAGATGTCGAACGGGCGCCTCTCCCACGCATGGATTACCGCCTTGGCGCAGGGCGGCATCAAGCGGCCGAGCGCAGAACTGCTCTGCGAACTAGCGATGTACCTCGGTATTCAGGTGACTGTGAAGCCTTGCAATCACTTCCTTAAATTCACGCCGTAACCACGGAGGGCGCGGTGAATTACTACATCCACCACATCGGGGACTATCTGTCCGCGACGGCGCACTTGACGCTCTTGGAGCACGGGGTGTATTGCCGAATGATTGATGTCTACTACATCAAGGAATCACCATTACCCTGCGACCGCGAGCAACTCTACCGCCTCATCGGCGCACGCACGGGAGAGGAGCGCGCGGCGGTTGATAACATCCTACTGGAATTCTTCAAGGAAACGCCGGAGGGGTGGCGTCAGTCGCGCTGCGACTACGAGATCGAGAAGTGCGCCAACGGACAGCAAGGTCGGGAATGTCGCGCGGCCAATGAGTCGGCCCGCGTCAAGCGGCACCGGGAAGAGCGCGCAGCACTGTTTGCTGCACTGCGGGAAGCAGGAAAACATGCGCCATGGAACATTGGTATTGAGCCGTTGCGGGAGTTGGTTACAGGTACCACTACGCAGCCGTTACCTGCAACGGCACCTGCAACGCCTGCAACGGCTTCCCCAACACCCCAACACCCCAATACCCCAATACCCCCCTACCCCCCCGCGTTCGAGTTGTCCGAGGCCGTAGTCGAGTGGGGTAAGAAAAATGGATTCGAAGATCTACAGACCTACGTCGAGCCGTTCAACGACTACCTGCTGTCGAGTGGGAAGGTCTATAAAGACCTGAACGCAGCATTTCGGGGCGCAGTTCGGGAAGACTGGTTTAACAAAAGGCGCAGGACAGGCCCAAATCAAGCCGCCACGCCGATGGAACGGCGCAGGACATGCCAGCATATCAACCCGGTGTCGAAAACCGCCTGTACGGCCGTTTGGACGGTCGAGAATAAAGGGAAGTTCTACTGTTCGAAGCACTATAAGGAGATTATTTATGACTGAAGAAATTGGTTATGGGGCTTGGGCGCACTACAAGGGAACCCAACTGTTCCTTGGTGAGAAGGTGTCATCGAAGGATAAGGACAAGGTGGTGAAGGCTTACTACCGCGAGTTCAAGAGCATGTTCGACAACTGGTCTGACGTCTGGACGATCCAGTTGCGGAATATGAAGAGTGGGGAGTCAACCGAGTTCGATAAGCGCGCGGTGATGCTGTGAGAGTTGTCTGCCCTTACTGCAAAGCCCCGGCGCAGTTTGTGGGTGGCGATAAGATCTACCCACACCGGCCGGCGCTGTTCGAGAAACGCTTCTACCTGTGTGAGCCGTGCGGCGCGTATGTTGGGTGCCACGCTGGTGGCGATAAGCCGCTTGGGCGGTTGGCGAATGCCGAATTGAGGAGGATGAAGGTGCTCACGCACGACGCCTTCGACCCGCTCTGGAAGGGTGGCGACCGGACGCGACGGCAGGCTTACGACTGGCTTTCTCGAAGACTAGGCATTCCGATCAGTAAGTGCCACATCGGGGAGTTTGATGTAGATACGTGCCGGAGGGTAATTGAATTGTGCCGTAGCGCCGCCGGGTTCGGCGGCTCGTGATTCGGAGAAAGGAAACGACAATGAAAAAGCATCTTGTGTGGTGCCCTGAATTAGGCAGCGGGCCGGAGGATGGCCGAGAGATTATGGCTCACGACCATGAGGATGCGGCCTGCATCTGGGCGCGCAGAGAAGACGCCGAGAGTGCGGATTACTGGATTGGCGGCGATGGCACAGTAGTTGTCGTGCGCGACCATAGCGGCAACGAGAAAACGCTGCGAGTAACAGGGGAGCCGGATATTCACTACCGGGCGAGAGCAACATGACGCCGAACCGCTGGCGTAACCGGCGCTGAGCTTGCGAAGCGTCCGCATGTTAGGGGTGTGACGATGAACTCAATAGAAAGATGGTTTGTAAAACGAATGATAGCGAAAGATGTTACCCAAGGCTATGAACATGCCAGAAATATTGAAGCACTTTACGCACTGATCCGCGAGGCGTGCGAGGAAGAATTTACAGAGGACAACGCGCCTACGATGGACGCTTTCTTGCGAGAGCGGTTTGATGCGACGCAACACACCCCCGGGTGTGCCGGCGACAACAACGGAGAATGAAATGAGAAAACTGCACGTAGGAACCAGCCCGCTGACGAACCGTATTTACGCCGGTCATGTGCTGAAAGACGGCGCAACGTGGGGCGAAGGAAAGCAGGACGTAACAGGCGCGGCCTGCGGCGCTGTTTGCGAGCATGTGCTAGCGAACGGCGAGCCGGTAATGGTGACCTGCAACGGCAAGCCGAAGTACGAAATTTCGGTGCGCGAACTGTGAGGCATAACGCCGCCTTAACCGGCGGCGAAGCCGTCCGAGTTGAAGGCACAGTTATGCAACGAACAAGCGGAGAAAACGATGGAACTTAAGTACCCCGAAAGCAAAACAAGCATTGATGATATGTGCGAAATCATCAAGTTTTTTGGCATCGAAAAGACTGAGTACACGGATTGCACGATCCTCTACGAAGTGACGTTTGACCAGTTGCGGGCAATCTACAACCTTGGGAAAGATCACGCGGTGCATAACGCTGGCGTAACCGGCGCGTAGCGAAGCGAAGCGTCCGCGTTGACGCAAATGTTAGGGGTAGAGCGCCCCGGAGAGGAATGACATGGAATGGCAACCGATAGCGACAGCGCCGAAGGATGGTACCGAAATACTGGTGTACACGATAGGCGAATGCTTCTATGTGGTGTCCTACGACGATATTTTCTCGGCACCGTGGCGCGTGAGGAACGACGAAGGGCTAAA
>CAYXEY010000076.1:0-13279 GCA_964464105.1 uncultured Planctomycetaceae bacterium | reverse complement strand
GTGAATTCGCCGGCGGTCAAAGAAGTCCGCGGCCGCGGCCTGCTGATTGGCGTTCAGATCAAGCCCGAGTTCGGCAACGCCCGCCGCTTCTGCGAGGCCTTTATGAAGCACGGCATCCTCTGCAAGGACGCTCACGACGACGTGATCCGCTTCGCCCCGCCGTTGATCATCGAGCGCAAGGACATCGACTGGGCGATGGAACGGATCGGTCAGGTGTTGCTGGAGCTCAAGCCCGTGAAGTAATCAGATGACTTGGGCGGCATTTTGCTCTTGGTGCTTCCGACACGAGCTAATACTCAGGTATTGTTGTCAAAGGAATTATTGAAAACGGACATATCGTCCCGAGCCGTCCGTTAGGACTTCCCGAGGGCGCGACTGTGCTTATCGTTGCTTCCTCTGCGACCTGCCCGCGAGATTGCGAAGGTGCGCTTCAACGATTGCGATCCCGAGCCGTGAATACCTCGCTTGAAGACAGTGCCTTTGATTCTGCCAGCCTATACGAGAACTGATTGAAGCCAACGCTTATTGATACAAGCGTACTTGCACGGCTGCTCGAGCGGGAGAGCCAATAGGGAAAGCTGGCCGAAACTACGCTCTTGTCCGCCGTAGCATCTCGTTTCGTTGTCTGCTCTCAGGTGTTGGTGGAGTTCTGGGTGGTCGCGACGCGGCCGGCGGCCGTCAATGGGTATGGTCTGAGAGTTATTGACGCTGACTCCTGTGTCGGCGAGATCCTTAATCTTTGCGAGTTCATGCCTGATCCGCCAGATTGTTTGATCATTGGCGGGAGCTGGTAGGGACAATTCAATTTTACGGGAAAACCAGCCGGCAACGACCAGCCAACTGGCCAAGCCTGCGCAAACCGAGAAATGCTAAAAGTGGCCGAGGAATGGATTGGAAGCCCGCGCGGCCATATGTTCTACAAACGTTATGCAAGGCGGGCCGACACGTTTAACGGCCTGCGCCAGCTGGAACATAGGCGAAGTGACGGGCACTTCCAATAGAGTTTATTGGGGCCTTACACGGACTCCACGCTTAAAAGATGAGGACCCATGCGGGTTTTTGTTGCGTAATGTTCAGAGGCGTCAACTGAGCCTCAAAGCCGCGTGGCCAGCAGTTTGAGCGGTCCATCCGTTACGCGGACTGCGCTCACCGTGCTGCCCTTCATCTCAAACACAACCTTAACGGCAGGCGCGCCGACCGGATAGAACGCATGCTCGCCATTCCGCAGGATGACTCGGGCCGAGCCTTTCTCACCGCGCTGAATCGACAGGTCGCCCATGCGCGTGGCCTTGACCAGCAGCCGCGCATCGTGACCGCTGCCGAAGCTGTAATCGCCGATGTAGAGCTTCTTCGACTCCTCGGACATCGGCAGTGATTCTCGATTGATGTCGGCATCGCCGAGTTCGGTGAGGTACTTGACCACCGCCGCGGCCTGTTCGCCGCCGGCCCTGGCATGGGAAAGCAACGTGATGCTGTGCGGCCCGGCAATCCTCTGAATCCCGGGATTCGCCGCGATGTAGGCCTTTACCACGTCCAGTTGCCCCAACATGGCGAACGTAAACAAGTCGGGTCGCGCGCCATGCTTGATGAGCAGGGCGGCAATCTCCCGATTGCCAACATGGCTGGCGGCGCCGAGTGCGGTTTCCCAATCTCCGAAGCCCCAATCCCAGGCGGCCTTGGCCAGTGTTGGATGCGCCTCAAGCAACTCGCGCACGCGGGCGATGTTGCCGTGGGAGGCCCCGACGATGTCCCTGGCCATGTCAGGATCCTGCGTCGGGTAAATGGGGCCGATGGCGGAATTGGCCGGATTGGCCGCCGGCTCCTCCCCGAAGAGATGCGCGGCGGATAGAGACGCGATTCCGGCGGAAGCGGCCGAGAGCATCGATCGTCGGGTGATGAGCATGAGAAGGCCTCCCGTTGGGTGAATTGAGTTTCCGTACAGGTTTGGCTCGCGATGAGATCATACCGCGCGAGGTGGGAGCTCTTTCGATCCGGAGGTCCTTTGGACGTGGCGGCGACATCGCGCTAACATTTGCGTCAATGGCCGCCTCGCTCCAGCCGGTCAGCGAATCGGGTGTCAGCGTGGCGAGCGATTCTGAAAGGAAAAAGACATGCCCATAGAAATACACGGAAATAAGTGCATGATGATTGAATCGGCGTCAGAAACTCGCATGAGCTGGCGACTTCGGCTGCTCGTCTTTCCGACGCTGATCGCCGTTGCATCTGCCATCGGCTGCCTCGAAATCAAGGCGCCCGAACGGATCAACGTGAACAGCAACCGTCCGGCGCGGGTTGATCCCGGACATGTGCCGCACATCAATACCGTGGAAGAAGGGCGGTACGAGCTGGACAAGGCCTATCAGAACATTCGGTATCTGGAAGACCGCGTTGCGCGACTGGAGCGCGAGAAGGACCAGGCCAAGCGCGAGCGCGACGATTACAAGGATCGCAACAAGCGCGACGATGATGACTAGATTGAATCCCAAATCGGCGTACGACCGTTGTGTGCCACTGCATCAAGCAGTGCATCGACCAGGAGCGTCGACTCTTGCTCGCACTGCTTGAAGCAGTGGCACACGATCGCCGGCGCTCGTGGGAACGGCTCCAACAGATCGCACTGGCGCAATAACTCGCCCAGTCGGCGATCGAATCCAATGCCTACGGCGTCAACATCGCATTGACGTACGGCTGAACATCCTGCCCGTCGATGATTCCGTTGGCATGCAAGTCGAAGATGCACACGTAGGGGGTCTCGCCCAGGGCCGCATTGACAAATGCCGCCACGCCCGCGGCTTCGCGTTCGCACTGATCGATCTGCATGTTGGCGTTGCAATCCGGCATAACGCGCTGATAGCGAATGAAGACCGTTGCATAGGTCGCGCCGTTGCAGTTCGTGATCGTCGGGTTGACCGCCGTTGACGCCGTCAGCGTCAACTCGGCCGGTCCGCCGTTGAGTGCAGCATTGAAGACCGCCGCCGGCACCACCAATCGATCGCGATCGGGCGTCGTCGGACAGTCGGCCCCGCCATATTGGAAGGCGACACCCAGCGGCGACCCGTTCAGCGAGACATTGACAAGCTCGTTAACCGCCGAAAAATCCCCACGGGCCGTGCAATCGAGAATCACGTCGCCTGCGGCAGGCGGGAGAACGCCCAGGATTGCGGATTGCGGCGAACCGTCGCCGACATTACCAAGGGGACCGGTCGCGGCCTGCGCGGTGAATTGATCGATATCGAGGGTGCCATCGGTGTCGCAGTCGGGACAATTATACAACGTGATGTCATCAACGAACCAGCCGTTGTTGCCGGTGCAGCCGTCCTTGCCGAAGTCGAAGCGGAGTTGGAGCGTCGAACCGGCGGCCGCGAAACCGCGCAGGTCGATGATGCTCGTGCCCCAGTCACCCTTGGCGCCGGTCCAGGCTTCTTCGCCGCCGATCGGGTTGGTGTTGGTCTGGGCGGCAGAATTCAAACGGCCGTTGTACGGGTTGAACCTGAATGCAGATGACGGAATCATCTGCCATCCGCTACCGCCCACGGAGACTTTGACATTGCCGCCGTCCCATGTGCCCTCGGTTGCAATGTAATGTACAAATGAAAGCGTCAGGCCGTTTGCGTTCGCCGGAATGGCGATAACCGGGCTGAAGAGTGAATGCAGGCCGGCTTCAACGACCGAGCTGCAATTGCCCAGATTCGGATCCTGGCAGAACCAGGCTGTGCCGGGACGAGCGTCGGGCAGGTTGCTGCGAATGATCCAGTCATAGGGCGTGGGCGGGGCTGAGTTGCTGACGGTCCAACCGCCGACCACGGAAGCCGAATCAAAGAAAATCTCCGTCGCGTTCGGACACGGCGTTCCATTCTCTTCCAGCAGCACGGCGTCAACGTTTCCGCATGCGCCGATGGTGTTCATCTCAGTCGCGAGAAGTCCGCGATTCACGTCGTCGGCGTCGGCGGCGGTAAATGCGCTGCTCGACGGCAGACCCGTGCGCGGATCGTTGGGCGTCGTGCCGATCAAGTCGGCAGCCGCCTGATTGAATGCGAGGTAGGCCTCGTCGAAATCGCTCGCGGGAGTCAGATACGTGGTCAGCGCGCGATACCAGACGGCGCCCGCCTTGATCGGACCGATGCCGACAGTTGTATAACCGTTAAACGTCTTGCCGTCGGTGATCATGGCAAACGCGTGATTGGGCACGCCGCTGCCGCTGTGCACGCCGCCGCTGTCATTCACGTTGCAGGTCTGCAACGGACTGAGCGCCCGGTCGGGATGGTTGCGGCAAGGCGGGTTCCACATGTCGCGGATTTCGTTGCTGAACGCAAAGGCGTCCTCCGCCATGATCCAGCGGACACCATCGGGGAAATTGTCGACCCGTTTCGAACAGCCCGTCGTGCGATGGTTGTTGGCGACATCGAGGCCCTCGCCGGTGGGGTGCGTGGGCCAGGGCGTTCCGCCGGGCGGTCCGAAGAACGCGGCGTTGCCGTTGTAGAGATCAATCAACTCGCCCATTACGTCGGAGAAGGACTCGTTGAGTTGGCCCGGTTGATTCTGATAAATGAGACCGGCAGTGAATTGCGTGACGCCGTGGGTCAGTTCATGGCCCACGATGTCATCGGTGACCGCGCCGCTGCAAAAGACCATCTGCGCGCCATTCCAATAGGCGTTCGGACAGGTGGGCGAGGTGGAGTTGACCGTCGCGATCATGGCCATGCCGGCGCCGTTGATGCTGTCGCGTCCGAAGCCGCGGAAGTAGAAGTCGTAGGTGTCGTTGTAGTAGTCGTAGGCGCGGTTAACGTCCTCCGGAGCTGCGACCGGCGGCTGGCCTTCACTTCGGGCAATCGTGCCGGGCACGGCCGTGGTGCCGCCGCCGTCGTAGATCTGGCGATTTTTGGCGGTGTGAATGGTGGACCACTGGTCGAGGACTTCGGCGGTGTGTGCGTCGATGAAGAAGGCCTCGCGGATTGCAGCATCTGCATTGAACAGCACGACGTAGTAGGCAAGATGCGCGCCCATCGGCGGGTCGCCATACCAGCCTGGATCGACGATGACCAGTTCATTCTCGACGGTCGTCAAATTGCCGGCCGCGAGTTGCGCCGCCGCGACGTTCACCGCCGCGTCGGGGCCATAAGATGGGTTCGTGTCAAATTTCGTCGCCGAGATCGGATAGAAGCGACCGTTGACGCAGGTGACCTCTCCGGCGGCATTCTGATGCACTTTCAGACGGCCCGAAAACATGGGGATGCCGGCGTGAAGCTGCTGGTAGGTGGTGTGCGTCGTGCCGAGGGCATCGATCTCCACGCCGATCTGCTTCAATTCGATCGCCGGATTACTGACGCCGAACGCGTCCGGGTAGGCCGTGAAGAAATCAAGCGGCGTGACCGATGTCTTGCCGTTGACAATCTTCGCGCCCGGTATCGAGATGGCCCCGCCGCCGGCGGCCCGCGCCATGATCGGCAGGCCCAGCGTCGGATGGCGTTCAATCTTGAGTGGAGTCCCGGTGGCAGCCTGTGCCGCTTGAATCGCGAGAACCAGGGACAAAATCGCGAATGCGCCGCAGAGGCGGCGCGCACCGAAACCGATTGCATTCATTGAATGACTCCCACAACCACCATCCATCAATCATACCCAATTGGATGTCTTGAAAGGCTGAAAATCAGTCGGTTTGGAGTGGGAATTTCGGACAAGAATGGGGCGTCTGAGGTGTGCGTTTTCGCAGGGATTCGCGGTCCGCGCTGCTGCACGGGGTTCCGCATGCCTGTCCGCCCTTTAATGACGGCTAATCGCCAACGGCAAAGGGCTGGTCACCGACCGGCATACATCGCGTCGTAGTATTTCTGATAGTCGCCCGACACCACCTGGTCGAGCCATTCGCCGTTGGCCAGGTACCAGTTGATGGTCTGCTTGAGGCCGGTCTCGAAATCCACCGACGGCGTCCAGCCGATCTCGTCGCGGATGCGCGAGGCGTCGATGGCATAGCGCCGATCGTGGCCCGGGCGATCCTTCACGTACGTGATGAGACTCTCGGGTTTATGCAAATGTCGCAAGATGGCGCGGACGACTTCGAGGTTGGTCTTCTCGCTGTTGCCGCCGATGTTGTAGACCCGTCCGGCCGCGCCGCGGGTGAGCACGGCCCAGATGGCCGAGCAGTGGTCGCGGACGTACAGCCAGTCGCGGATGTTCAACCCGTCGCCATAGACCGGCAGCGGCTTGTCGTTGCGGGCGTTGTTGATCATCAGCGGGATCATCTTTTCGGGAAATTGATAGGGCCCGTAGTTGTTTGAGCAGCGGGTGATCAGCGTGGGCAGGCCGAAGGTGTGGAAATAGGCCGCGACGAGGTGATCGGCCGAGGCCTTGCTCGCGCTGTACGGCGAGTGCGGATCGAGCGGCGTGTCTTCGCGGAAGAGATCGGCGGGGTCGCTGCCGAGCGAGCCGTAAACCTCGTCAGTGCCGACCTGCAGGAAGCGCAGATCGCCGCACTGTCGCGCGGCCTGCAATACGCTGAGCGTACCGGCGACGTTTGTCTTGATGAACACGCCCGGTCCGACGATGGAACGATCGACGTGGCTTTCGGCAGCGAAGTGAACGATTGCGTCCACGTTGTGGGCCGTGCAGGCGTCGATGACTGCCTGCGTCTCGCAGATGTCGCCCTTGATGAAGGAATACCGCGGGTCCTTGGCGACGGACGTCAAGTTCGCCAGGTTGCCGGCGTAGGTGAGGACGTCGAAGTTGACTATCTTCACATCGCGCGAGGTGGCCAGCACGTGGTGGATGAAGTTCGAACCGATGAACCCGGCCCCGCCGGTGACCAGCAGGCAGCGGGGGGTGAAGGCGGCATTTGTCATGCGGGGAGAATAAGTGAGTGTGGCACCGGTTTCCAACCGGTGAATGTGTGGCACCGGGTTTCCATCTAGTGGTTTTGGGGATGCAGCAGCGGGGGCGGCGTCCGAACTATCTTCGCAGCGGTATCGTATAGCTCTTGCTAGAATGAAGTAGTCCCGGCGGTCGTGGAGCGCAGCCTTCGGGGCGTCATCGCGGCAAGCGGCTTGTGAACCAGCGTGGAAGCGCGCGCCGTCGCGATCAGATTTGGAGCATCCCATGCCGCGCTCACATTCCGCGCCGATTGTCCTCACAATTTGCCTATTTTCGCTCGTGGGTAGCCGCGCGCTCGCGCAATGCCAGATCGGCTGGTCGAATCCGGCACAGGTCGCCTACCCGTGGGACCATCCAATCTTGGCAACTGAGTTTGACGAAGATGGAGAAGGGCCCGATCCGACATTGACTTTGTTTACTGGTTATGTTCTTGCTCCTGGTGGGAGCGCGAGTCTAAGCGCCAGCACTATCGTGGCGTGGGACGGCACGTACTGGCGGCCTTTTCCAGCGTCGGGCGTTTCGCAGGCAGCCATCAAGGCGATGTTTGCATTTGACTCAGATGGATCAGGCCCGGCGGTTCCTTCGCTCTGGGTCTACGGGTCCTTCAGCAGCATCGACGGGGTTCCAGCGGCTGGCATTGCGCGCTTTAACAATGGAGCCTGGCATGGAACGGCCGATCAGATTTCCCCGTTTCCATTCGGAGCGATCAAGAAGTTTATCAGCGGCGACCCCGATGGAAATGGTCCAATGCTTCCGCGGCTTGCCGCAATTGGTTCTGCAAGCACTGGTCCGCCGCCGTCGGCCGAGGTAACCGTTGTTGCCGAGCTTTTCGGCAATTCCTGGATGCCGCTTGGCGAATCCTCTCCTCCGGGATTTATCACATCGAATGCAATATTTGGCGACCCCGATGGTGTTGGCCCAATTCCGGCAACCTATATCCGTACTGGATATTACTCGGGGCAAATCGTCGGCGAGGTTCAACGATGGACTGGCTCCGAGTGGCTACGAATGGGAGGCGTGTTTGATCTCAGGCCCGGCTCGCCCGTGATGTTTGATCCGGATCAGTGCGGTCCGCTTGAAGCCGAACTCTACGTCAGCGGATCATTCGCACAGGTTGGCAAAAGTTCAATTCGCGGCATTGCTCGCTGGAGAGCTGGCGATTGGCAGCCGTTGGAACAAGAATTGGAAGGCCCTCCAACCGTCTCAGCCGCGCTCTCCTTTGGCGATGACGACGGCGACGGCCCAAGACCTCCGTCGCTTTTTGTGTCTGGAAACTTCACGGTGCCAGGAGCGCCCGTGGAAGTAAATGGGCGCTTTGGCCGATGGGACGGGCATCAGTGGGAAGGCATGGGCGGAATCTCGACCACTCCAAATATGTTCACCGTCCATTTGGAAATAAATGGACAGCGTCAGCTCAGATGGTTCGCTCTGGGTGGCGGCGGACTATTCGTTCGCGATTCCGTCGGCTGGCGGCACATCTTTGGTACAACACGCCCGTGGACCCCCAAGGCTTTGGGCGCTTTCGATCTGGACGGCTCAGGTCCTGAAGGTCCATCGGTTGTCGTCGTTGGTACAGACGTCGACGTAATCTCCAGCGGTGTTTCGAAGAGCACCGCGTCATGGAACGGCAGGGAATGGCGTGATTTGGCTATTAATGACCTCGTCGGCACCGTTCGGTCTCTTGGAATTTTCGACTTTGATGGAGATGGACCAGCCCCTCCAACATTACTCGCAACGGGGCGCATCTCCTTTAATGGCCAGAACTACGCCGTTGCCAAGCTCATTAGTAGTACATGGTTGCCAATGGAAAACAGCTTGTTGAGTTCCAATGAACGGGGGAACCGGTTCGCTGTTTTTGATGTCGATGGCGATGGGCCGAATGCCCCTGATCTGTTCTTGGGCGGGACGTTCTTATCGCTCGGAGGAGACGACTCCTTGCGCTACTTGGTCCGGTGGACGTCGGCCGGTTGGGTAGGCGTAGATAGCGACATCGTTGATGTCGTGACCGACTTGCTCGTTCAAGATGATGACGGAGCGGGACCCGCACCACCTGCGCTTTATGTCGCTGGACCACTGAATGTTGCGTCGGTGGTCATGAACGGGATCGCCCGTTGGAATGGAAGCGTTTGGACTTCGCTGGTCGACGTAGTGACCGGAAACGTGGACACGCCAAGCCCAGTAAACGCGTTATGTTCCTTGGAGGACGAGCCGGGCCGGTTCACGCTTTGCGCCGGCGGTAGCTTCACAACCCCTCAGGGTCTGATCCGAGCTGCTCGTTGGAAAAATGGCCATTGGTTGCCGATGGGCACGACGCTTCCTTCACAAGTTACCATGCTCGTTACGCGCAACGACGGTGTCTTCGGCAACTCTGATGCCTATTGCCTTGCTGGAAGCCGGCTTTTCCGTTGGACAGGACAGGAGTGGACTGAATTGATTGTCGGACTGCCATCGATCATCAGCATGACTTCAATCGATTTCGATCAGGACGGTCCAATGGCGCCTCAGGCGTTATTGAGCGGTGTTTTTAGCAGTGTGGGAATTGAAACTGCAAATCCCCTATACGCGCCGTGCTTGGCAACATATGGTCCGCAGCAGCCGTATTACTTCGCCGCACCATGGAACCGCTCCATCGCCGTCGGCGATCGGTTATCACTCAAGGTCGCGACCGGCGGGCCGGAGCCGATGACGTTTGCTTGGACGCGCGATGGCGTGACGCTTGCCGATGGCGGGTCGGTCAGTGGGGCGACGACACGGGAATTGGTCATCAATCCCGTCGGCTTCGGCGACAGCGGTCAATATGAGTGCATCGCCACCAACGCCTGCGGATCGATCCACAGCGGGCCGACGCTTGTGCAGGTGTGCGCGGCGCTGGCGACCGGCGACTTGAATGCCGATGGACACATCGACGGCCTCGATATATCGCCATTCGTCGCGCAGTGGACCAGCCCATCATCGCCGGAGTCCGACTGCGCCGTCGATCTCACCCACAACGGCATCCGCGATCCCGATGACATCGCCTGGTTCATCGGGCGGTTGCTTTCGCCTTGATGCAACTGGTGTAACGCATGGCGACGCAACGGCCGTCGGCATGGCACCCGAAATCTGAGTCAGCATCGCTCGTTCGAGATTCCCATCTCGCACGCACAGCCGGGGGAATCCCTACCCATGAATTACCAGACCTCGTGGCAGTTTGGTAGGCAGGAATGGATTCCTGCTATGGTGGGTGCGAGAAGGGACTCTCGCAACAGCGAAGTGACACACAGCTCAGATCATTGTTCGGTCACCACGATCCACCTACACTCCGCTTGAATGCGGCAGATCGATGATTCGATGGCATATGCGGGACGGATCATCCTCGCCTGCGCCGCGGGCTGCCTCATCTCGTGTCGGCCCGCAACATCGCTGCCGCCAGTGACCACTCAGCCGGAGCATCACATGTCCTCGCCTTCAACCACCTCGCGGCCGGCCAATCGGCTTGCGAACGCCACGAGTCCCTATCTCTTGCAGCACGCCCACAACCCCGTGGACTGGTTCGAGTGGGGGCCGGAAGCGCTCGATCGGGCCAAGCGCGAGAACAAACCGATCTTCCTTTCGATCGGTTACTCGGCCTGTCACTGGTGTCACGTCATGGAGCGGGAGAGCTTTGAGAATGATGAGATCGCAGCGGTCATGAATTTGCATTTTGTCTGCATCAAGGTCGATCGCGAGGAGCGGCCGGATCTCGACGACGTGTACATGACCGCCACCCAGGCCATGACCGGCTCGGGCGGATGGCCGATGAGCGTGTGGCTCGCGCCGGATGGGCGTCCTTTCTATGCGGGGACCTACTTTCCGCCGGAGGATCACTACGGCCGGCCGGGGTTCAAGCGGGTGCTGGAGTTTCTGGCGAACGCGTGGGAGAAGGATCGCGACAAATGCCTGCAACAGGCAGAAGCCTTAATGGCGGCAGTGGAGAAACAGACCCGTGTAGCGCCAGGCGATCAAATGGTGCCGTTCCGCGTGGTGGCTGATGCGGCGACGCGGCTGGCCGGGGCGTTCGACCCGCGCATGGGCGGGCTGTCGGGCGGAGGGACGAACAAGTTCCCGCCGTCGATGGCGATGGATCTGATGCTGCGGATCAATCACTTTGAGCGATCGCTCGGTGAGGCCACGACGAAGCCGAACGACGGACTGCTGGCCGCGGCGGAATTGACGCTCGACAAGATGGCGGCGGGTGGGATCTATGACCACCTCGGCGGGGGCATCGCTCGATACTCGACGGATGTCGATTGGCTCGTGCCGCATTTCGAGAAGATGCTCTATGACCAGGCCCTGGTGAGCAACATTTATCTCGACGCTTATCGCGTGACAGGCAAGCCGCACTACGCCCGCGTGGCCCGCGAGATATTCGATTACGTCATCACCGATCTGCAAAGCCCCGAGGGCGGGTTCTACAGCACCCGCGACGCCGACAGCGAGGGCCACGAGGGCAAATTCTACGTCTGGTCGAAGTCGGAAATCGACACTCTGCTGGGCAGCGACGCGGCGATGTTCAACGATTACTACGACGTGTCCGCCGGCGGGAATTGGGAAGGCACGAACATTCTCAATACGCCCGGCTCGATTGAGTCGCTCGCGAAGCAGCATGGCATCACGGTCGAGGTCGCCGAGTCGCGGTTGGCTGCGGCCCGTCGCAAGCTCTTCGACGTGCGCGAGAATCGCATCAAGCCGCATCTGGATGACAAGGTGCTCTCTGCATGGAATGGCCTGATGATCGCGAGCATAGCCAAGGGCTATCGCGTGCTGGGCGACGCTCGCTATCGCGCTTCCGCCGAGCGGGCTGCCGATTTCGTAGTGAGCCGCATGATGGTGGATGGCGTGCTGCAACGCACCTTTCGCCAGGGCAAGACGCACACGCCCGGCTTCCTCGAAGACTATGCGTTCATGATCGATGGCCTGCTCAATCTCTACGAGACGACGTTTGACTTGAAGCGCCTCGAGCAGGCGGCGGTGTTGAATGACTACGTGATAGCCCATTTCGCCGATCGCGATCACGGCGGTTTTTTCTTCACGTCAGACGCAGGCGAACAGCCGCTGGTGCGGGCCAAGGATGCGAGCGATTCGGCGATTCCGTCGGGCAACAGCGTGCATCTGATGAACCTCTTGCGGTTGTCGGTGCTGCTGGATCGCAAGGACCTCGCCGCCGAAGCCGAGCGGACCATTCGCGCTTTCAGCAAGACGCTGATCGACAATCCCTTCCGCTCCGAACGAATGCTCAGCGCGATCGATTTCCATCATCGTCGTCCTCGCGAAGTGGCCTTCGTCGCCGAATCGCCGGACGATCCGGCATTCACCAAACTGGTCGAGGCGGCATGGCGGACGTACGTGCCCAATGCCGTCCATGCTGCGATGTTCACGAAATCCACGGACGCGGCCAGGGTGCAATCGCGTATCCCGCTGCTGGCAGGCAAGACCATGGTCGGCGGCAGGGCGACTGCCTATGTCTGCAAGAATTTCGCGTGCCAGGCGCCGACGAATGATCCTTCAGATCTCGTGAAACAGTTGGGCAAATGACTGCTGCAGCATCGGCCCTGGGTGGCTGACGCCGTGAGCGCACGGCCGGCCCGCCGCAATTCCGATTCGTCGTTCCTCGCAGAAGGGGGACGCTACTTCTCAACGTCTCCTCGGCCCGCTAAGCTACAATCATGGCACTGTTACAGGAGGTACTTTGTCCATGATGCGAAAAAATCAATCCGTACATATTCGAGCTTTGTTGATCCCGGCGGTGTTCGCCCTCGTGGTCCTCGCGGCCTCGTCGCTTCCGGCGCAGCAGAGCGATGAATTGCTGCCGCTCACGACGACGCAACCGGCCCAACCGGTGCCGCCTGCTCCTGCGGAGCCAGCGAATTCGAATACGAATGCAGTCACGAACACAACTGCCACGACGCCGCCGACCACGGCCCCGCGGACCAACCTCGGCGGCGACCCCGAGCCGCGGCGCGAGCCTGATCCCACGGCCGTGCTGCGCGAATTGACCAATCAGCAGAATACCGCGCCGCGGCCGGTCGTGATTCCCAATCGCGCCAACCTCCATCGCTCGACCGTGCTCGCGCCGGAAGCCATTCCGCACAACGCGATCAAGCCGGTCTCCAATCGTCTGCTGCCCGACGGCTACCGCCTGGTCGATCGCACCGGACGGCTCACCCGCGAGGGCGACTACTATGTCTTTTCATTCGAGAGCCGAAGCGAGCAGGAGGCCGAGGCCCCGATGCGCCTGCTGCCCAATCGCCTGCTGGAAGACATGGAAGATTTCAGCGAAGGCGGCACGCGACCGGTCGTGTTCGTGGTGAGCGGTGAAGTGACCGAGTACCACGGGGTGAACTATCTGCTGCTGCAGAAGCTGTGGGTTCCGCAATCTGCCATGGTGCGGGAAGCCAGT
>CAYXEY010000075.1:12148-13349 GCA_964464105.1 uncultured Planctomycetaceae bacterium | reverse complement strand
CATCACCCACAATCTGATGATTGTGTTATGCGAATACTGGGTTTTCTACAGAGCAGGACATTCTGAATTATCGCGTCAATAGCGATAGAGTGCCGCGACGCGAGTGGTCGCCACCGCGACCTTCTTAAAGACATCCATTGATAATGGCGGGCCGAGGCTAGCGCACAACCACAACTGTTCCCGGCGAAGCCCGGAGCTGCAGCGCTGCGTTGCCCTGGTTGATGGCGATTTCGAGCATGCCCGTTGATCCCACCAGCGGGACGATTTCGCCGGGGTTGACGTCGGCGTAGGTGGCTCGAAGCGGGCCGATGCGCAGCGGGCCGACATAGACGTGAAGACGATCGCCACCCGGTCGGGGCTGAATGTCGGCGGCGCTGATGTTGGTGATCAGGTTGCCGAAGCGATCGACGTAAAGCACCTGGCCCTCAACGCCGCCGTCCGGCAGCATCTTTGGCAGGTCAAGGTTGAGGATTTCCAATTCCTGGATGACCGGCCCGACGTTTTCCAGCGCAAGTCCTGCGGCAAGGTGACCGGCGACCGGCGCGAGCACGTCGCGTCCATGGAAGGTCGCGCTGATCTCCTGACGGAAGAGACGGGTGTTGCGCAGCTCGCGCAGTTCTTCGATGGCGAAATCGCGGTGGATGAGGCTGACCAGTCCGTTGTCGGGCGCGAGGACGATTTGTCCCTCGTAGCGCGCGGCGATGAGGCGGCGGGCCGTGCCGACGCCGGGGTCGACCACGGCGACGTGAACGGTGCCCTCGGGGAAATGCTCGAAGATTTGCCGAAGGATGAATGCGCCATGCACGACGTCGTGCGGGCCGATGGCGTGAGTCACGTCCACGATGCGCGCATCGGTAGCGCGCTGCAGCATGACGCCCTTCATGCAGGCGATGTAGTGGTCGGACTCGCCGAAGTCGGTCGTAAGCGTGATGATTTTTCCCATGCTCGGGTACTTTCGAAGGGCCGCTGCGACGCCCGAGGGATTATTCAGCAATGTAGTCATGGGTCAAACGCCTCCGCGCTGCAATTTGGAGGCGACAAACAGGATGCCACAGATCAACATGCCCAGCGTCGCCGGTTCGGGAGTAGCGGACGTAGAAATGGTCAAGGTCGAGACGTCCTGAAATACAGGCGCGGCAGTGACGGACGCGCTGGCGACGCTGACCCATAAGAGCACGACGCCGACTGCGGCGATCAGGCA
>CAYXEY010000075.1:10757-12138 GCA_964464105.1 uncultured Planctomycetaceae bacterium | reverse complement strand
TCTGAGTCATGGCAAATCCCCAGCGATTCGACCGCGTTGCTTGTTGCGGCCTCATAGCGATGAGGTGCAGGCGCCATGCCGTGTAACCGGTGTTCGTTGGATTCGGACGCCGACTCCCGTTTAGCTCGGTGCTGGGCCATGCTTATGGGTTGTTTCGAGGCCGGATCGCGCTGCGCCGAATGTAGGATTTGTAGCGATTCGTTGCCTTTGATGAACTGCGAGCTGATCGTAAAGGCAGGCAAAATCAGGAGTTAGGGGGTGCAATATGTCGTATTCGTGGCAAAGCCGCCTCGTGCTAGAATGGTGGTGTCGTTATCGAGCTTGGGTTCGCCGATGCAATAGGCGATAAAAGCTCTTACCGCCGGGCCTCGATTGATCGTGGCCCTGTTCGCCTGACGGCCGCGCACGCGACCGGCGGGCCGATGTCGCCGGGGACGCGGGCCAGCCCGGCCATGTGGCCACCAAAGTGTTCGGAAAATCGCGCACGTCGCGACTCAGTGAAGCCCGCCGCCGACTCCCCGATTTACGGCAACCGATCCTTCGGCGCGTTCGCAGCGCCATGGGCACTCCTGCCCTGATTGCCCTGGGATTCTTCCTCATTGTCACGTGGGTGCTTCTCACCGGTGAAGACCGGTTCACGCATGCCGAGGGGCAGCCCAATGAACGGCCCGTCTTCTCGCGGGTGAGCTTTGAGCGGGTAAACGAACTTCGCTCGGCCGAGTTGAAGAAGAATGCTCAGCAGTTGGTCCCGAATTTCTACCGGCTGAATACGGGTCTTATCGAACGGATCGAGGCGGAGTTTCTCGACCTGCACGCGGCGGTCAAGGCAGCGGAGAGTTATGAGGTTTTTGACGCGTCAGCCAGAAAGCGGTGGGAACTGGGTGAAGCGGCATTCCGCCAGCTCAAGGATCGCACTGATGACGCGGGCAGCGCCCAGTTCAAGCGCGATGTCGAGGCGGCCTCCGCCCGGCTCAAGCGCGAGAACATGATTGAGAAACCCGAGCCGGAGCGCGAGATTCGCAGCACCGCGGCGGAGATTCAGGTCGATCGTGGTGACGGCAAGTTTGAGGCAGTGGGCAAGGAGCGACTGACTTACGCCGTCAATGCCGAGCACATCAAGGCGCTGGCCCGAAACGCAGTCGGCACGGCCTTTCCGCCGGACGCCAGGGCGGATCTACGGCAGATTATTGAGCGGCAGATTGAGTCGCCGGGTTCCGCAAAGCCCCGACACCAGCCCATCTATGTTTATGATCGCGAACTCACGCGACAGCGCGTCGCCGCCGCCGCGGCTGCTCCCGATACGATTGCCAAGGATGCGTATGCACCGGGCGATCTGCTGGTCAAGCCGGGCGTACTCGATCTCGAGGAAGTGGCCCTGCTC